>NZ_RAWD01000311.1:0-11146 GCF_003612065.1 Corallococcus sp. CA047B | reverse complement strand
CCACCGCCCCACCGCCCCCACGCCCCCGGGGCGCGGGCGTCACATCGAAGAGGTAGGCGTGGAAGCCGCGCGCGTGCAGCACTTCCCACAGCGCGGCCGTGCGCGGCGCTGCGTCCCGCAGGCTGTCCGGGCGCACCATGCGCTTCACCACGCCGGCCTCCGTCCACCCTTCCGGCAGCGCGCGCGAAAGCTGGTCGCGCTCGGTGGCCTCCAGCAGGGCGTGCAGCAGGGCGCGCTCGGCGTCCGGATGCGCGCCGGAGCCATTCGTCGTCCAGCCCACCGACACCGGCCCCAGCTCCACCGTCCCCGATGGCGGGCAGTACACCCCCTGCGCCGGCACCCAGATGGACTGGCCGCTGCGCGGGTCCTGTGCCTCGCACCACGCCAGCCGCACGTCCGGCCCGGCGAGCCTGGGCACCGCCACCTGTCCCGCCGACCCCAGGGACTCCACGCCCCAGACGGGGGCGCCCGCCCGTTCAAGCTCCGCGCGGGTGCCCCAGCGCAGCCGCTCCGGCCGCACCGTCTCCGCGGCCCACAGCTCCGCGGTCTCCAGGAGCGCGCCCCGGGCGGCGTCCTCGAAGGTGAGGCCCTTGCCGTTGCAGACCTGGAGCACATGGCCTCCGGGGCGCACGGCGCAGGCCACCTCCACGCCGGTGCGGTCCAGGCCGGTGACGCGCGCCACCCGCGTCACCCCCAGGGCGGTGGCGAGCGCGGTGCGGAAGGCGGGGTCGTCGAGTTCGTTCCTGGCAGGCAACACGATGGAAGACCTTAGCCAGATTCCCGACGGACCGGGCGACCGGCGCGGCGCGGCGTGGGATGGCGGGGAAAACGTGGTAGGGGAAGACGGACCCCGCTGCCCCGGGAGGAGCACGCACCGCATGATTTCTGTCGGAAACCTCGCGCCAGACTTCGTCGCGACCGACTGCCACGGTCAGGAGGTGCGACTGTCGGGGCTGCGCGGCCGGCGGGTGGTGCTCTTCTTCTTCCCCCGCGCCTTCACGGTGGGGTGCACCATCGAGAACCGGGCGTTCCGGGACAACCACGAGCGGATCCGCGAGCTGGGCGCGGAGCTGGTCGGCGTCTCCGTGGACACCCTCACCACCCAGTGCGACTTCGCCGAACAGGAGGGCATCCACTTCGCCCTCCTGGGAGACGATGAGCGGCGGATCAGCCGCTCCTGGGGCGTGCTGTGGCCCCTGCTCAACGTGGACCGGCGCGTCACCTTCATCATCGGCACGGACGGCACCGTCGAACACGTCATCCAGCACGAGGTGCGCGTCTACCGGCACCTGGACGACGTGCTGAAGTACCTCCAGACGCACCCCGCCCCCGGCGCCCCCAGCGCCTCCGCCTGACGCTGGCGCCCGGGGAACACGCTTCCTCGCCTGCTCCGAGCCGGTGCCGGATTCCGGACGCCCGGTGCATTTTCGGGGCGAAATCCCCCGGAAAATAACCTTCCGTGCCGTGGCGGGTTGGAGGCCATGTGAGCGGACGGGTCCTAGGACTGGCGCGGCCTGGACAGGGCGCGGGGGCCCCCACGGACGAGGCCCTGTGCGGGGCCTTCCTGGCGGGGGACGCGGCGGCGTTCGGCCAGCTCTTCGAGCGGCACCGGGGGCTCGTCTTCGCGCTGATGCGCCGCTACACCACGAGCGCGGAGGACGCGGCGGACCTGACGCAGCAGGCGTTCCTCCGGGCCCTGGAGGCCTCGCGCCGGGTGTTCGCGCGCTTCAGCCCGGCCACGCCCGCGCCCTTCCGGGCCTGGCTGGTGCGGGTGGCGCTCAACCTGGCGAAGAACCACGCGCGGCAGGGCTTCCGGTGGAGGCCGGTGCTGGTGGAAACGGTGACGGACGACGTCGCGGGGGAACACGGGGAGAGCGTGGAGGCGGCGCTGGAGCGCACCCAGCGAGGCCAGCAGGTGCGTCAGGCGGTGCTCGCCCTGCCCCGCCGCCAGCGCGAGGTGCTGACACTGCGGGTGGACGGCGGACTGCCGTTCAAGGACATCGCCCAGACGCTGGGCATCACCGAGAACAACGCGAAGGTGCAGTTCCACCACGCGGTGAAACGCTTGAAGGCCGACGTGGCCGGGACACCAGGGGAGAAGCCGTGATGGGTGCGTGCGTGGAATACGAGGAGCAGGCGAGCCTCCACGCCGCCGGGGCGCTGGAGGGAGAGGAGGCCACGCGCTTCCGCTCCCACCTGGAGTCCTGCGCGGCCTGTCAGGCGGAGGTGGCGGCCGCCCAGGAGGTGCTGGGGCTGGTGACGCTGCCGCCCCCGACGGCCATCGAGGCGCGAGCGCAGGAGGGCCTGGGCGCGCGGACCCTGGCGGCGTGGCGCCGGGAACAGACGCGCCGGTGGATGGGACGCCGGGCGCTGGGTTCGCTCGCCGCCGTCGCCGCGGTGGTGGCGCTGATGCTGGGCCCTTCCGCGCTGGAGCGACTCAAGGCGCCCCGGGCGGGCACGACGGCGCAGGTGGCGGGAGCGGCCAGCGACGACCTGGACGCGGAGACGCTGGCCGCGTTCGAGGCGTGGGCCGGGTTGGATCCTCTGGACGCGGACGCGTTGGCGGCCAGCTGGGACGGTGACGACGACATGATGGACGGCGACTTCGACGACCCGGGAGAAGCACTGTGAAGAAGACGATGAAGCGGATGACCTGGGCGTTGGTGTTCGCGCTGCCGATGATGGCCCTGGCCCAGCCCGACGCGAAGGGCCCGGGAGCGCGCGACCCCGACCGCATGGCGAAGGCCGAACAGCGACAGCGGCTGCGTCAGGTGCTGGAGCTGGCGGACACGCTGGAGCTGGACAGCGCGCAGGCCCTGAAGATGGATGAGACGCTGCGCCGCTTCGACGAGCGACGCCGGCCCCTGCGCGAGCAGGTGCGGGAGTCCGCTCGCACGCTGCACCTGGCCTCGCGGGGCGACGGCGCGGCGCTGGGGCAGGTGGATGCGGCGGCGCAGAAGGTCTTCGATGCGCGGGCGCAGATCGCCGCGTTGGAGCGGGAGATGTATCAGGCGCTCGCCAAGGACCTGCCCCCGCAGAAGCGCGCGCGGCTGGCCGTCGTCCTGGCCCGCTCGGAGGGCGCGAAGTGGTTCAAGGGCAAGGAAGCCAAGGGAGCGCGCGGAGACTGAAGACGCCCCTCCCCGGCGTCGGAGACGGACAGGCGGGCTTGAACGGGTCATCTTCCCGGGACGACCCCATCGTCATGGAGCCGACCGTGTCCCGTCTCCCGGGGCATGCCCGTCCCCGAGGAGGCCGTCATGCGTCTGCTGTCCCGTGTCGTTCCCGTGCTGGTGGGCCTGGGGCTCGCGTCCTGCGCGGGCGTCGACGTAGGCACCAACTACGACCCCGCGGCGGTGGAGCGGATCGACAACTTCCGCACCTATTCGTGGCTGGAGCAGCCCCAGAAGAGCCAGGACACGCGCATCAACAACGCCATCGTCGACGCGCGCGTGAAGG
Source organism: Corallococcus sp. CA047B (assembly GCF_003612065.1). Lineage (NCBI taxonomy): Bacteria > Pseudomonadati > Myxococcota > Myxococcia > Myxococcales > Myxococcaceae > Corallococcus > Corallococcus sp. CA047B. Next base: position 7,690 of record NZ_RAWD01000311.1, on the reverse strand, counting down.
AGGCGGTGAACCAGGACCTCCAGTCGCGTGGCTACCGGAAGGTGGACGCGAGCGAGAACCCGGACTTCCTCATCGGCTGGCAGGGCGCCATCGACACGCGGCTGTCCGCGGACACGGTGGACAACTACTACGGCTACCCGTGGGATCCGTTCTGGGGCTCGTACTACGGGCCGTACGGCGGGGGGGCGACCTACGTGCGCCAGTACGACGTGGGCACGCTCATCCTCGACGTGGTGGACACGAAGGCCAAGGCGCTCGTGTGGCGCGGCACGGCCCAGACGGACCTGGGCGACACCCCGAGCGCCCAGGCCACCGGCAAGAAGCTCGACGAGGGCGTGGAGAAGATGCTGGAGCGCTTCCCGCCCAAGGCCGAGAAGCCGAAGTAGGCACGGCCTTCGCGTCAGCGGGCCCGCCGCAGGGCGCGCGTGAGCACCCACGCGCCCAGCAGCCCGCCCACGCCCACCAGCGCCACCAGCAGCACGAGCCAGAGGAAGACCCGGTCCACCAGGGGCCCCAGCCGGTCGAACGCGTGGTCCACCCAGCCGCGCGCCAGCCCGTCCAACTGCTGGAGCGTGGCCACGCGTTCCGCATGCAGGGCATCCACCACCGCCTGGCGTTCGCGGCCCACGTCCGCGAGCACGGCCTGTCGCTCCTCGGTGACGAAGCCCTGGAGGCCCAGGCGCTCGTTGTGCAGCGCCTCCAGCACCGCCTTGCGTTCACGGTCGATGAGCGCGGGCGTGTTCGCGGCCACCGCGCCCACGCGCTCCAGCAGGTCCACGGTGCGGCCCAGGTCCGCCAGCGTGGACTGGAGCATGGGCGAGCGCATCGCGTCGTCCACGACCAGCTCCGCCTGCCAGCGGGCCTGTCGGGGCAGGCTGCCCGCGTAGAGGTCCACACGCGCGGTGAGATCGCGCGTGTCCTCGACGAGCCCCGCCGCGGTGGAGCGCAGGCCTCCACCGGAGACCTCGGTGATGGAGGCCAGCAGCGGCGCGGTGGACTCGCGCGTGACGAGCGGTCCGGTCAGCGGATGCTCCGCGGCCCACCCGTGCACGATGCCCCGCGCCCGCGACACGTCCTCGTCTCCGGTGACGTCGCGCCACACGCCTTCAAGTTCGGCTTCCAGGTCCGCCAGCGACTTTTCGGCGTGTTTCACCAGCTCTGGCGGAGCGTTCGGGGCGTAGCGAGGCAGCGCGTCCTGGATCTGCACCAGCAGCGCCCAGGCATCGATGAGCGCGGCCACGGGGTCGGGCTGGAAGAGCGCGCTCTGCACGGCGGGCACGGCATTGGCCTTGAAGCGCAGCATGGCCCCGGCCACCTTGGGGGAGTCGGAGCGCGCGGTGAGGTCGTCCGCCATGGCCTCCAGCAGTCCAGAGAAGCGCCGGGCCAGGTCGCGCACGCGGGTGCGCAGCGCCGCCACGGACAGGTCTGAACGGCCCACGCGCGACGTCAGCTCCGAGCGCTGGGGCTCCACCGACGCACACCCGCCGACGAGCGCCGCGAGCAGCACCACGGTCACGAAGCGGGTGAAGGAAGAGCGCGGGGTCATGGGCCGGGACCTAAACTGCGCACGTCCGCGCGCCCGGCCGAGCAGCCCCCACGAACGACGCCCGCGTCGGAAGTCGGACGACCTGGCGCGGCCTGCTCAACCCGACCCCGGCGCGGCCCCGGAGGCACCGGGCCCGGCACCGGGAAACACCGTCACTTCTCCGCGAGCGCCTTGTCGAGCGCGGCCTTCAGCTCCGGGCTGTCAGGCGTGACGCTGCTGGGGAAGGCGGCCTTCACCTGGCCGTCCTTGCCCACCACGTACTTGTGGAAGTTCCACTTGGGCTCGCCGTGGTCCTTCGCGAGGAACGCGTAGACGGGGGACTGGCCCTCGCCCTTCGTCTTCACCTTCTCGAACATGGGGAAGGTGACCTTGAAGCGCAGCTCGCAGAACTTCGCGATCTCCTGCGACGTGCCCGGCTCCTGCCCGCCGAAGTCGTTGGAGGGGAAGCCCAGGACGACGACGCCCTTGTCCTTGTAGCCCGCGTAGAGGGCCTCCAGACCCTTGTACTGCGGCGTGTAGCCACACTCGGACGCGGTGTTCACGACGAGGGCGACCTTGCCCTGGAAGTCCGACAGCTTCTCGGGCTTGCCGTCCAGCCGGTTGGCGGAGAGCTGATGGAAGGACATGGGGGCTTTCTTCTCCGGCTTCGGGTCCGCGGCGGAAGCCGCCGTGGAGAGACAGAGCACCGTCGCGACGGTGAACAGCAGTGGGGTTCGCATGCGGTGCGCAGGATGCCGGAAGGAGTTCAAGGTTTCACCGTCCCCGCGAGGCCACGCGGGCCTTGGGTTCTTCAGTGGAAAAAACCGTCTTCAGCACCCGGCCCGTGGGCGTCTTGAGCTTCGCCACGTCGCGAGGCGTGCCCTCGCCCACGATGCGGCCGCCACCCTCGCCGCCCTCCGGCCCCAGCTCCACGACGTGGTCGCCCGCCGCGATGACCGACGGGTGGTGCTCGATGACCACCAGCGTGTCGCCCCGGTCCACCAGCCGGCCCATGAAGGTGATGAGCTTCTCCACGTCGCCCAGGTGCAGGCCCGTGGTGGGCTCATCCAGCACGTAGAGCGTGGGCTCGTGACGCGAGGTGGCCGTCAGCTCCGCGGCCAGCTTCAGGCGCTGCGCCTCGCCACCGGACAGCGTGTTGGAGCCCTGGCCCAACTGCAGGTAGCCCACGCCCAGGTCCGCCAGACACACCAGCGGCGCGGCCACCTTGGGCAGCGAGCGGAACACGTCCTTGGCTTCGTCCGCGGACAGGCGGAGCACGTCGCCCACGGTGAGGCCGTGGTAGCGCACCTCCAGCGTGGCGGCATCGAAGCGCGCCCCGTTGCAGGCCTCGCACGGCGTGACGACGTCCGGCAGGAAGGACATTTCGTGGGAGATGGCGCCCTGCCCTTCGCACACCTTGCAGCGGCCGCCGCTCGCGGTGTTGAAGGAGAAGCGCGCGGGCCCGAAGCCGCGAATCTTCGCCTCGGGCGTGGCCGCGAACACGCGTCGCAGCTCGTCCCAGATGCCCAGGAACGTGGCCGGCACCGAGCGCGGCGTGCGGCCGATGGGCGACTGATCCACCGACAACACCCGCTTGATGGACTCCACGCCCTTGAGTGAATCGAACGCGCCGGGCTTCGACGTGACGAGTCCCAGCCGGTCGCGCAGCGCCGGGAACAGCACCTGACGGATGAGCGTGCTCTTGCCGGAGCCCGACACGCCGGAGACGACGTTGAGCCGTCCCACCGGCAGCCGCAGGTCCACGCGCTGGAGGTTGTTCGCGCGCGCGCCCTTCAGCTCCACCCACGCCTGGGGCTCGCCCCGCCCTGAAGGTGGCCGCACCTGGGAAGCCCGGAGCGCGAGCGCGGTGGGAGAGTCCGACTCCAGCACCACGTCCGGAGGGCCCTCGGCCAGGATGTGGCCGCCGCCCCGTCCGCCCGTGGGGCCCAGGTCGAGCAGGTGATCCGCCGCGCGGATGGTGTCCGAGTCATGCTCCACCACCAGCACCGTGGAGCCCGTGTCCACCAGCGCGCGCAGGTTGTCGAGCAACCGGTGCGTGTCACGCGGGTGCAGGCCGATGGTCGGCTCATCCAGCACATACAGCGCGCCGGTGAGGCCCGCGCCCAACTGCGCGGACAGCCGCAGCCGCTGCATCTCGCCACCGGACAGCGTGGCCGCGTTGCGGTCCAGGGACAGGTAGCCCAGACCCACGCGCTCCAGGAACTCCAGCCGCCGCAGCATCTCCTGCCGCGCCGTCTCGCCCAAGAGCGCCCGGTCCCCCTTGAGCTTCCAGGTGCGCACGCGCGCGAGCGTGGACGTCACCGAGGTCTGCACCACCTCGTGGTAGCGAGCCCCCTCCAGCCGCACCGCGCGAGGCACCGGCGCCAACCGGCTGCCACCGCACGCCCTGCACGGGGCCGTCTCACCCTCCGCCATCGCCGCCGCGCCGCCCTGCACGCCGGTGCCTTCACACGACTCGCAGCGGCCCTGCTTGGTGTTGAAGGAGAACCAGCGCGGATCCAACTCCGGCACGGCGGTGCCGCACTTCGGACAGGTGCGCTCGCTGGACAGGAGCGTCTCCGCCTTGCCCGTGCGAACCTTCAAGGCGCCCTTGCCCCAGTTGAGCGAGGACTCGAACACCTCGCGCGGCAGCTTCGCGAGCCGGCCCTCGTACATCACGAGGTCGATGTCGTGTTCCTTCGTCTTCGCCAGCCGGGGCGGGTTGTCCGTGGACGCAAGCTCCCCGTCCACGATGGCCTGCGTGATGCCCGCGCGGGCCGCCGCCGTGAAGACATCCAGGTACGTGCCCTTGCGAGCGCGCACCGCGGGCGCCAGCACCTGCCCGTCACCCTTCGTCCCCGTAATCTGCGCGAAGAGCGCCGCCGGCGTGGTGGCGCCGATGGGCGTGTCGTCGTTGGGGCAGTGCGGCTCGCCAATCTTCGCGTACATCAGGCGCAGGTAGTGGGCCACCTCCGTGACGGTGGCCACGGTGCTGGTGGCGCCCGCGCGGGACGTGCGCTGCTCCAGCGCCACGGTGGGCGGGATGCTGCTGATCCGCTCCACGTCCGGACGCGGCAGCGTGGGCAGGAACTGCCGCGCGTACGGCGTCAGCGTCTCCAGGAAGCGGCGCTGCCCTTCGGCGAACACCACGTCGAACACCAGCGAGCTCTTGCCGGAGCCGCTGGGCCCCGTCACCACGGTCATCTTCCCCAGGGGAATGCGGCACGACACGTCCTGGAGGTTGTGCTCGCGCGCATGCTCCACCTCGATGGCGGGCGGCACCTCCTTGCCCGGCTTGCGCAGCTTCACCGTGCGGGCCAGCGGCTTGCCCTCGCCCCGGAGCGCGGCGGCGGTGGCGCTGCCCTTCACCTTCGCCACGTCCTCGGGCGTGCCCTCCGCCACCAGCCGGCCGCCGTCGCGACCGCCCTTGGGCCCCAGGTCGATGATCCAATCCGAGCCCTTCATCACCGACACGTCGTGGTCCACCACCAGCACGCTCGCGCCCCGGTCCACCAGCGCGTGCAGCGACGCCATCACGTGGCGCACGTCCTCCGCGTGGAGGCCGGCGCTCGGCTCGTCGATGAGGAACAGCGTGCCCTTGGCGTCGCTGGCCAGCGCGCGCGCCAGCTTCAGCCGCTGCGCCTCGCCACCGGACAGCGTGGACAGGGGCTGGCCCAGGGGCAGGTAGCCCAGGCCCAGGCGCTGCGCCGGCCCCAGGGTGCGCTTGAGCGCCGCGTCGTCGCCGAAGTGCTGGAGCACCTCATCCAGCGTCATCTCCAGCACCTGCGCCACGCTGAAGCCGTGGTGCCGGACGGCGAGCACCTCCTCCTTGAAGCGCCGGCCCCGGCACACCGCGCACAGGAGGGCCACGTCCGCGAGGAACTGCATCTCCACCGTCTCGTAGCCTTCGCCCGAGCACGCCTCGCAGCGGCCCTTGTCCACGTTGAAGGAGAAGTGCGCGGACGTCAGGCCCCGCACCTCCGCCTCGGGCTCCGACGCGAAGCGCTCGCGCAGCCGGTCCCACGCCTTGGTGTACGTGGCCGCGTTGCCGCGCGACGTGCGCCCCAGCGGGGACTGGTCCACGAAGGTGATGTCCTCGACCTGCGCCCCGCCCTCCACCGCCGCCACGTCGCCGGGGGCCTCCACGTCCTTGACGCCCAGGCCGCGCGCCAGGTGCCGGTAGAGCACCTCGTCCATCAGCGTGCTCTTGCCGGAGCCGCTGGGGCCGGTGATGGCGCACAGCACGCCCAGCGGCACGCGCACCGACACGTCCTTCAGGTTGTGCTCGCGCGCCTCGCGGATGACCAGCTCGCCCGTGCGGGTGCGCGGCGTGCGCGGCGCCTCCGTGCCACCGGACAGCATCCTTCCGGTGGGCAGATCCTGGCGCTTCGCCAGGGCCTCGGGGGTGCCATCGAAGCACAGCGTCCCGCCCTGGCGTCCCGCGCCCGGCCCCAGCTCCAGCACGCGGTGCGCGGAGCGGATGACCAGCGGATCATGCTCGATGACCAGCGCGATGTTGCCCCGGTCCGCCAGCTCCGAGATGGCCTCCGTGAGCGGCGGCACGTCCCCCGGGTGCAGGCCCACGGTGGGCTCGTCCAGCACGAAGAGCGCGCCCGTCAGCGACGTGCCCAGCGCCGCGGTGAGCGACACGCGCTGCGCCTCCCCCCCCGACAGCGTGCGCGCGGGTCGGTCCAGCGTGAGGTAGCCCAGGCCCACGCGCTGCAGGTAGCGCAGGCGGCCGGAGAGCTCGCGCCGCGCCAGGTCCCCCTGCCCCGTGAGCGTCTTCAGCGCCTCCAGGCGCGCGAGGCCGTCCGTCAGCTCCAGCCCGTGCCAGCCCGGCAGGTCCAGGCCGCCCACCCGCCACGCGCGGGCCTGCTCGTTGAGCCGCGCGCCGTGGCAGCTGTCGCACAGCGTGTACGCGCGATAGCGGGCCAGGAGCACGCGCACGTGCATCTTGTACGTGCGGCCCTCCATCCACTTGAACCACGCGCGCACGCCCGGATAGGCGCGGCCCTCGTCGTAGCCGCCCGACCCTTCGAGCACCGACTCCCGCTGCGCGGCCGTGAGCTTCTCCCATGGCTTGTCGAGCGGGATGTTCTTCTGCCGGCACCAGCGCTGGAGCATGTCCCGCTCCCAGCTCGTGGACTGCCCGGACCAAGGCCGGATGGCGCCCTCCGACAGGCTCAGCGACGGGTTGGGGATCACCTTCCCCCAGTCGATGCCGATGGTGCGTCCGAACCCGCGACACGGCGCGCACGCGCCCACCGGGCTCTGGTAGCTGAACAGGCCCGGCCGCGCGGGCTCGAACTCGCGCGCGCACTTCGGACACACCAGCCCCCGGCGCAGCCGCTTCGGCGCGGACTCCGGCAGGTGCAGCATCGCTTCGCCCTCCGCGCGCGCCCACGCATCCTCCAGCGCCTGGGTGACGCGCGACAGGTTCGCGTCCGACAGCTTCACCCGGTCCACCACCACCTGCGCCACGCCCGCGGGGTCCGTGGACTCCCCCGGTTTGAGCGTCTCCAACTCCTTCACCTCACCCTGCACCATCAGCCGGTGGTAGCCGTCCTTGAGCAGGCGGGCCCTCGCGTCCAGGAACGCGGCCGTGTCCGGGATGCGCACGGGGAAGGTGAAGACACCCGTCGCGTCCGGGTGCTCGCGCAGGGCGGCCTGGGCGGCCACGCGCGCGTCGGTGCGGACCGCCTCCAGCCCACAGTCCGGGCACACCGGCATCGCTTCCCGGGTGAAGAGCGCGGACAGGTACGGCTCCACGTCCGCCAGCGTCGCCACCGTGGAGCGGGAGCTCTTCACCGGCGCGCGCCGGTCCACCGCCACGCCCGCGGCCACCGGCTCCAGGGCCTCCATGGGCGGCCGCTCCAGCCGCTCGAGGAACTGCCGGGCATACGGACTGAAGCTCTCCACGAAGCGGCGCTGGCCTTCCGCGTAGAGGGTGTCCAGCGCGAGGCTCGACTTGCCACCGCCGGACACGCCGGTGATGCAGACGAACTCTCCTTCCGCCAGGTCGACGGAGAGATCCTTCAGGTTGTGGGTGCGAGCGCCAACGAGGTGGGTCTTGTGCATGCCGGCCGGAGGTTTAACGAGCCGACACTCCGGCGCCAATCACAACGTCGAGGAACACACCGTCTGATGCCTGGGCGGGTTGGGAGG
>NZ_RAWD01000310.1:0-11157 GCF_003612065.1 Corallococcus sp. CA047B | reverse complement strand
CCCCACGAGCTGAATCACCCAAGGCGGGCTCCACCCCGCCCCCGGGGATGAGCGTATTCGCATGTCCGGGACTGACCATAATACCAATTCAGTCACTCAGTGCCGGATTCCCATGCAGCCCCCGGCCCCACAACGAGGAACGAAGCCATGAAGGTGTTCTTGAAGGCAGCAGCGGTCGCGGTGGCGGTGGTGGCGGTGGTGGCGACGGGGTGCGGCGGCGGTGACAAGGCCGTCGTCCCAAAGGCCTCCGCCGCGCAGGTCGTCCAGAAGCCGGTGGGCGTGCGGGCCGTCACGCCGGCCACGCAACTGGAGGCGAGCGTCCTGCAGGCCACCGGCAGCGTGCGCTCCAAGCAGGTGGCGACGCTGAGCGCGCAGGCGTCCGGCACCCTCACGCGCGTCAACGTGAACGTGGGCGACACGGTGAAGCGCGGCCAGGCGCTGGCGCAGCTGGACACCAGCAACGCGCGCATCGCCGCCAACCAGGCGAAGGCCTCCAAGGCGTCGGCCGACGCGGCGCTGGATGGCGCGACGTCGGAAGTGGAGCGGGCCCGGGTCCTCGCGCAGTCGGGCAGCCTCCCGCGCGCCTCGCTCGACAAGGCGGAGGTGGGCTACCGCCAGGCCCAGGCCCAGGCCCAGCAGGCGGCCGCGATCCTCGACAGCGCGCAGGAGGTGCTGCGCGACGCCACCCTCACGGCCCCCTTCGATGGGGTCATCACCGTGCGCAAACTCAACGAGGGCGACTACGTGTCCGCGGGCACGGCCGTCTTCGTGCTCGTCAACACGCAGGCCCTGGAGGTGCGCGCGCCGGTGCCCGAGTCCTTCGTGGACCGCGTGAAGGTGGGCACCGTCATCAAGGGCACGCTCAACCCCTCCGGCGCGCCCTTCGAGGCACGGGTGCGGAGCCTGGGCGCCACCATCGACGAGCAGACGCGCACCGTGGAGGTGCTCGCGGACGTGCTGCCGGCGAAGGAGGACGGAGCGCGGCTGCGCGCGGGCGCCCTCGTGGAGCTGGACTTCTCCAACGCGGCGGCCACCGACGGCGCGCCGGAACATGCGGGCCTCTTCCTGCCCACGCAGGCCGTCAACGCGCGCGGCCAGCAGGGCTTCGTCTGGGTGGTGCAGGACGGCAAGGCGCAGCGCCGTGACGTCAAGGTGGAGCGCGTGCTGCCCGGCTTCGTGCGCGTGGTGCACGGGCTGGGCCCCGCGGAGCGCGTCGTGGCGGACGCCAGCCTGCCGCTCCAGGACGGCACCTCGCTCCAGGTCGTCCAGTAGCCCGGCCCCCCTTCCTTCCCTCCCCTTTCCCGACGCACGCCAGCCATGCTCCAGACCTTCATCAAACACTCCGTCTTCACCGTCATGCTGATGGCGGCGGTCGTCGTCTTCGGCCTCTTCGCCTACCCGCGCATCGGCGTGGACCAGTACCCCAACGTCGATATCCCGGTCGTCACCGTCACCACGCTGCTGCCGGGCGCGGACCCCGAGTCCATCGAGAAGAACGTCACCGACCCGCTGGAGGAGGCGCTCAACACCGTCAGCGGCGTGGATGAGCTCAACTCCATCAACCTGGAGAACGTCAGTCAGGTGACCATCAGCTTCAAGCTGGGCACCGACGTGAACGTGGCGGCCCAGGACGTGCGCGACCGCGTGCAGGCGACGCTGCGCTCACTGCCGGATGACATCGAGACGCCCGTCGTGGAGAAGTTCGACATCGGCGCGGCGCCCATCCTCACGCTGTCCCTGTCGGGCGCCCTGCCCGTGGACGAACTGACGCGCGTGGCCGAGGACGTGGTGAAGCCGTCCCTCCAGAGCCAGCCGGGCGTGGGCAGCATCAGCGTGGTGGGTGGCCGCAAGCGGGAGATCCAGCTGGTGGTGGATCCGCAGCGGCTGCGCGGCTACGGCCTGGCCATTGGCGACGTGAGCCAGGCGCTCCAGTCGCAGAGCGTGGACCTGCCGGGCGGTCGCGCCACGCAGGGTGGCCGTGAGCGCATCGTGCGCCTGACGGCCGAGGCGCGCAGCGTGGGGGAGATTGGCGACATCATCGTCGCCAGCCCCAACGGCACGACGGTGCGCGTGCGGGACGTGGCGGCGGTGGTGGACGGCGCGCAGGAGGCTCGCGGCGTGGCCCGCTCGGACACGGGCGCCGCCATCGCGCTCGTCGTGCGCAAGCAGTCGGGCGCCAACACGGTGCAGGTCGCCGAGAACGTGAAGGAGTCCCTCGCGGAGCTCAACGCGGAGCTGCCCGAGGGCGTGACGGTCAGCACCATCAGCGACAACTCCACGACCATCCGCGCCTCCATCCACGCCGTGCAGGAGGACATGCTCATCGGCGGCGTGCTCTCCGTCGTCATCGTGCTCCTGTTCCTGCGCGACCTGCGCTCCACGTTCGTCGCCGCCATCGCGCTGCCGGTGAGCGTCATCGGCACCTTCGCGGTGATGGCGCTGCTGGGCTTCACCTTCAACATCATCACCATGCTGGCGCTGACGCTCTCCATCGGCCTGCTCATCGACGACGCCATCGTGGTCATCGAGAACATCGTCCGCCACCTGGAGGAGGGAAAGACGCCCATGCAGGCGGCGCTGGAGGGCACGCGGCAGATTGTCATCGCGGTGCTCGCGGTGACGCTCGCCATCGTGGCCGTGTTCATCCCCGTGGCCTTCATGGAGGGGACGATTGGCCAGTTCTTCTACCAGTTCGGCGTCACGGTGGCCGTGGCGGTGCTCATCTCCTACGCGGTGTCCATGACGCTCACGCCCATGCTCTCCAGCCGCCTGCTGAAGGCTCACGGCCATGGCAGCCCGAAGAACCGCGTGAGCGCCGCCATCGAGCGCGTGCTCGTGGGCATGGAGAACGGCTACCGCCGCATCCTCGGGGGCGTGCTCAACCGGCGGGGCCTGGCCGTGGCGGTGGCCGTGGGCGTGCTGGTGCTGACGCTGGGCATGGCCCGCTTCCTCAAGTTCACCTTCATCCCCCCTTCCGACAACGGCGCGGTGCGCGTGACGCTGGAGCTGCCGGTGGGCTCCACCCTGGATGACACCGAGCGCGAGCTGGCCAGCGTGGCCACGCAGGTGCGCACCCTGGAGGGCGTGAAGGAGACCTTCATCACGGCGGGCGGCGGCACGCTGGAGGAGGTGCACAAGGGCGAGGTGCTGGTGAACCTGGTGCCGCGCAAGGAGCGCCCCTTCGACCAGGAGGCCTTCAAGGTGCGCCTGCGGAGCGCGTTGCCCCAGAGTCCCGGCGTGATGCTCTCCGTGCAGGACGCCTCCGGTGTCGGCGGTGGCGGACGTACCCAGCAGGTGCAGTACGTGCTGCGCGGCACGGACTGGTCCCAGGTCGTCGCCGCCAACGAGAAGATGCTCGCCGTGATGAAGTCCAACCCGGGCTTCACCGACATCGACACGACGTTCCGCAGCGGCAAGCCGCAGTACGACGTGCGCATCGACCGCGAGCGCGCAGCGAAGCTGGGCGTGCCGGCCGCGCAGGTGGGCATGGCCCTGCGCTCCTACCTGGGCCGCGACGAGTTTATGACCTACCGCGAGGGCGGCGAGACCTACGACGTGAAGCTGCGCCTGCCCGACGCCACGCTCGCCTCCGAGACGGCGCTGGGGCAGCTCACCGTGCGCACCACGGGCGGCCAGTTGGTGGAGCTGCGCAACGTGGCGAACATCACCCCCTCCGAGGGCCCGGTGCAGATCGACCGTCAGAACCAGAAGCGGCAGATCACCCTGCTCGCCAATCTGGCGCCCGGCTACACGTTGGGCGAAGGCATGAGCTTCCTCACGGCGCAGGCCCAGCAGGACCTGCCCAAGGGCGTGGTGGGCAGCTTCGCCGGCAACGCGAAGGAGATGGGCAAGACGGCCGTCGCCTTCGGCACCGCGCTGGGGCTGGGCATCCTGCTGCTCTACATGATCCTCGCGGCGCAGTTCGGCAGCTACATCCACCCCTTCACCATCATGCTGTCGCTGCCCTTCGCGCTCATCGGTGCCATCGGTGCGCTGCTGCTGTCGGGCAACGCCCTGTCGATGATTGCCCTCATCGGCGTCATCATGCTGATGGGCCTGGTGGTGAAGAACGGCATCCTGCTCGTCGATTTCACCCAGCAGCTGCGGGATGCCGGCAGGAGTGCACGGGACGCGCTGCTGGAGGCCGCGCCGGTGCGCCTGCGCCCCATCCTCATGACGACCATCGCCATGGTGGCCGGCATGATTCCGGTGGCGCTCGCCAAGGGGGATGGCGCGGAGACGCGCGTGCCCATGGCGCTCGTCATCATCGGTGGCCTCATCACCTCCACCGTGCTGACGCTGGTGGTGGTGCCCGTCGTCTACTCGCTGCTGGACGGGCTCTCCGCGCGCTTCAGCCGCCGCAAGGGCGACGCGCATGAGGAGGTGGACGTCCCGGTGGCCTCTGGCGTGGTGAACCCCCGCCTCGTGGAAGAGGGGCCTTGATGACGACGAAGCAGGCGCCCTCGCCGCGCTGACGGCAACCCGCTCCCGACCCATCACGGAGGTCATCGCCGCGGTCCCTTCGGGGCCCGTCATGCCCTCCGTGTGTCCTCTTCCTCCCCACCGTTTCCACTCCGGTCGCCACCATGTTCATCCGTGCTCTTCTCTCCAGCGTCCTGCTGTCGCAGGCCCCCAGCGTCACCGGCACTCCCGCCGCCACCGACACGCCCGTGAGGAACGCGGCTCCCGGTGTCTCCGACCTGCCGGTGCCGTCCTCCAGCACCGGGACTTCGGTGGCTGCGTTCCCGCTGCTCACCCTGGAGGAGGCCATCGCCCTCGCGGAGAAGCAGAGCCCCAGCCTGGACGCCGCGCGCGCCCGGCTTCAGCAGTCCCGGGAGCTGGGCAACAAGGCCTGGTCGGGCTACCTCCCCACCGTCACCGCGAGCGGCGCATACACCCGGAATCCGAGCGAGCTGACGTTCGCGCTCCCCGGTGCCCCCGACCCCATCACCCTGCAGAAACGGGATCAGCTCTCCGGACAGCTCTCCGCGCGGCAGGCGCTGCTCGTACCCACGCTGTGGCCCGCCATCCAGACGGCTTACCTGGGGGAGAAGACCGCGGCGCTGACCGCGGAGAACACGCGCCGGGAAATCCTGTTCGCGGTGGCGCAGGCCTACCTCGGCGCCGCGAGCCTGCGGGAGGCCATGGCGGTGCAGGAGCAATTGCTGGAGGTCCGCCAGGGCTTCGAGCGCGACGCCCAGGCGCGCTTCGAGGCCGGCGACGCGGAGAAGCTGGCCGTCCTCCGGGCGACGCTGGACCGCAAGCAGGCGGAGCAGGAGGTGGTGCGCAGCCGCAATGCCTACGCCACCGCGAGGAGCGCCCTGGCCGCCCTGCTCGCGCGGCCGGTGGACTTCGACGTGGCGGCGCCCCAGGGCAACGCGGTCGCGGTCCCTCCCGAGGCGGATGACGCGGCGGTCGCGGAGAAGACCGCGCTCGACCAGCGCCCGGACGCAGCGGCCGCGCGGCTCAACGTGGACGTCGCACGCGGCGGCCGTCGGCAGGTCCTCTTCGAGTACCTGCCCAACCTGTACGCCAACGGCAACGCCTCCACGACGAACACCGCCGGGCTCACCGGACAGGCCTCCACCTGGACGGTGGGGCTGGCCCTGTCGTGGAACCTGTTCGACGGCGGGCTGCGCGAGGCCAAACTGCGCGAGTCCTCCGGGAAGATCGCCGAGGCGAACGCCAATCTGCGCGGCCTCGAGGAGCAGATTCGCGATGATGTGCGCAAGGCGCGCAGCGAGCTGGAGAGCGCGGAGGTCAACCTCGGGACGGCCGAGGAGCGCGCGAAACTTGCCCTGGAGAGCGCGAGGCTGGCGAAGCAGAACTTCGACGCCGGGGTCACGACGTATCTCCAGGTGACGGACGTCAACGCGACGCTCGCGAGCGCCCAGCTTTCGGCCGTGGCCGAGTCACTCAACGTGCGACTCTCGCGACTGGCGCTGATGCGGGCGATGGGCCTCTTCGACCCCACGGGCCATTCCCTCGCGCCTCGGTAGTCGTCACGCGGGCCCCATGTTCCCGTCACCATGATGGGCTTCGGATTCTGAGGCCCCTTGGGGCGACCGCCGCCCGGACGACAAGCCCGGGCCCCGTGTCCGGCGGATGGAGCAAGGCGGTTCAGGGACACTGCCTTCCGCTCAGCGTCCCGTCCGACGGCGGGCCCGTGCCCGCGCGGCCTCCAGTGCGGAGTCCACGCCGGCAGGAGGCTTCGGAGGCTCGGGTGCTGGCGGCGGAGGTGATTCCTCCGGGGCTTGAGACTTCTTCCCGGACGCCGTCGTCGCGGAAGGCTCCGTGCGCGGGGCCGCCACGGGGCCGCGCGCGCTGGACTCCTTCGCGGGCCGCGCTCGGGCCGTTCGCACCCGGGGCGCGGAGAGGAAGCGGCGCACGGCCACTTCCGACAACAGCACCGCCAGCGCGAACGCCACCAGCCACGGCGCCAACGGTACGCGTCCTTCGGACTCCGGCGCTTCCGCGAACAGGCCCGTCATCGACAGACGCTCCTGTCCACCTCCCACCACCGCCAGCGCGCGCAGGAGCTTCAGGCCCTCCTTCGCGCTGCCCGGTTCGAACTCCGGCGCGTACGGCAGCGCCACGGGCGGCGCCCTCAACACGCGGCCTCCCCACTTCACCACCGGGTGCCAGGTGCCACTGCCGGACAGGGGGTACTCGGCCACCAGCCGGTCCTCGTCCTCCCAGTGCAGCGGCTTCTCCACCCCAGCGCGCCCGTCGCCCGACAGCAGCACCGCCGTGGGCAGGGCTCCCGGCATCGGCTCGCCCGGCGGCAGGTCCAACGTCACGCGCAGCAGGTTGCCCTGGCGCTCCGAGCGCACCACCGCCTCTTCCTTCGGCGTGGCGCTCCCCATCGACCAGCGCACCACCGCTTCCAGCGTCGCCCGCAGCGCGCCCCACTCGCGCAGCTCGCCCGTGTACTTCCCGTCCACCTCCGCGGTGAGGGCCACCACGCGCCCCGCGCCATGCGGCCACAGCGCCAGCACCGGCGCGGCGTTGGTGTCCAGCGTGCGCAGCGCCACGTTCGCCCGGGGCTTCAGGTACGTGAGGTTGTAGCCGCCCACCTGCGGCAGGCCCTGCGTGGGCAGCGGCCCCAGCAGCGGCAGGTCCGGCGCGGCCTCCAGCGACGCGGGCTCATCCACGAAGGTGGCCCTCGCCACCGCGAGCGTCTCCTGGCTGAAGATGCGCGGCAGGCTCATCGCGTCCTCGGCGAAGTAGATGCGCCCGTTGCCCCTCCGGGCCACCTCGCGCAGCAGCTCCGCGTCCGGATCCGCCGGGGTGCCCAGACCGATGACGGACACCGTCACGTTCGCCTCTCGCAGCGCGGCCAGGGTCGCCTGGTAGTCGCCCGGCTCCTCGGAGTCCGCCGCGTCGGAGAACAGCACCACGTGCCGCGTGGGCTTGTCGCTGCGGAGGATCTCCTTGCGCGCCGCGCGCAGCGCTACGCCCACGTAGATGCCGCCCCCGCCGCTGAAGCCGCTCGCCACCTGCTTCAGGGGCAGGCCTTCGCTCACGGGGCTCAGCGGGAAGATTTCGTGGGGCTCCGTATCCACCATGTGGATGGAGGCTTCATCGTTCCCGTTGAGGAGCGTGAGCGCCGCCGTGACACCCTCCGCGGCCAGCTCCATCTTTGTGCGGCCGTCCGGCACCTGCACGCCCATGGAGCAGCTCGAATCCATCAGCACGCTCATCGCCACCGAAGCGCGCCGCTGCTCCTCGCGCATCTCCAGCGACACGGGCAGCAGCGCCTCCACGGGCGACCTCCGGTAGCCGCCCTCCCCGAAGCTCGTGCGTCCGCCCGTCATCACCAGGCCGCCTCCGGCCTGATCCACGTAGTCCGCCAGCACGTTCAGCCCCGTCTCACCGAGCGCGTTGGCGTCCACGTTCTCCAGCACCACCACGCCGACGCCATCGAGCGCATCCAGCGACACGTGGAACGGCGCGCGGACATCCACCTGCATGCCCGTCGCCGCCAGCGCCTTCGCCAGCGTGCCCGTGGGCTGTTGGGTGAGCAGCAGCACGCGCGGCGGGCCTTCCACGCGCAGCACGCCCACGCCCACGTCGTTCTCCGGAACGCCGTCCCCCGCGGTCTCCACCGTGAGCCGGTAGTGCACGAGTCCCGGTGCCTCCAGCAGGTCGCGCAGGGGCAGCAGGTTCGGCCCGGGCTTGAAGTCGAAGGGGCCCTTCACCAGCACGCGTCCGTCGCGCTCCAACCGCACGGTGCCGGTGATGGCGGAGGTGGCCTGCACCACGGCGGAGAACTGGAAGGGCTCGCGCACGGAGACGGTAGCGGGCACGTCCAGCGACACGACGGCCACGTCCAGCGCGGGCTCCGGGCGGGCCACCTGCCGGTAGTCCACCGCGATGCCTCGCGCCGCCAGACGCCGGGTCGCGCCCCGAGCATCCGCGCCCGTGGCGCGACCATCGGAGACGACCAGCACCCGGCCCGTGCGCTCGGGGGGAATCAGCGCGCCCGCCGCATCCAGGGCCGCGGACAGGTCCGACGCTTCCGCATCCACCGGCCGCGTGAAGCCGCCGAAGTGGCCCACGTCCGACAGCGGGGACTCCACCCGGGCCTCGCGGCCGAAGGTGACGACACCGACACGGTCGCCGGGCCGGCGCTGCGACTCCACCAGGGACACCAGCTCCTGCGCCACCCGGTCCACGTCCAGCGGCATGGAGCGCGAACGGTCCACCACCACGGCCACGTCGCTGCCCGCGTTGGCCAGTCGCAACTCGGGCCCAGCGAGAGCCCCCACGCCGAGCACCAGCAGCCCCCACCGCAACACCATGGGCGGACCGGGCCTCCGGCCGTAGCGCCACAGGAAGAGCCCCAGCGGCAACAGCAGCAACCACGCCTGCGGAAGGGTGAAGCTCATGCGGTCCTCCGCATCCGCGGCCATTCCAGTGGAAGGGTGCCGGTCATACCTTCCTCGTGACGTAGAAGTCGGCCAGCAGCGCGGCCAGCAGAATCACCAACGGCCAGCGGGCGCGCTCCTGCGCACCGCCTCCCGCCGCATCCTCACCCGCTTCTTTCGCAGGCACATCGACACTGCCCCGGCCGCGCAGGTCCGACTCGCGCGCATCCAGCGCCAGCACCTCCAGCGAGTCCACTTCGGTGCCGTCCCGCTCCAGCGCGTAGCGACCGGGACTCGTGGGCGCGGACAGGCTCAAGGCGCCCGCGCCAAACACCGGCTTGCGTCCGGACGGACCGACCAACGCGTAGCGCGCACCGGCTTCCGTCACCACGGGCAGCGCTTCGCCCAGATTGAGCTGGTGCCGGGGAAAGCCCTCGCGCAGCCGGCGTGCGGTTCTCACCACGTTGCCCAGCAGCACTGGCCACGCCGTGGTCCGCTGGAGGTTGGAGCGCGCCAGGTCCACGTTGAGGTGCAGCCGTCCGCCCTCCTCTTCCGACACCAGCACCGCCTCACCCGCCGTCACCAGCGGACGGCCGGGTGGATTCGTGCCCGCCGTCCACCGCACCCCAGCGAGCTGCACGTCGTCCATCAACGTGCTGCCCTTCTCCGTGAAGAACGGTCCCACGAAGGTGCGCAGTGTTCCTTCCGCGCCCAGCGTCACCCGCGCCTCCGTGCTCGAAGGTCCCACCGACAACACCGGCGCGCCGGGAACAGGCGTGCCATGCGCCACCTCTGGAGACACCGCCAGGAAGCGCTCCAGGGCCTGCCTTGATGCGGGTGAGAGTCCTTCGGTGAGGCCCACCGATACCGGCATCATGGGGGCAGGCGGCAGGCGCACGTGTCCGTCCTCGGGCAGCGCGTCGTCCGGCAGGGACACCTCCACGTCACCGGCTTCGCGGAAGGTGAGGCGCACCGTCGCGGCGCCCTCTTCCGGAAGGGCAATCCGTTCAATGCGTTCGGTGCCTTCACGCGCACCCGGCCCTGGCGCCGCGCGCACCCGCGCCTCCACTTCCGAGGGCCCCGCTCCAAAGCGAGCCACCCGCAGCGTCACCGTGGCCCGGCCGTCCTCATCGCGCCGCTGCGCGGACACCAGGGCCACGTTGCCCTGGGAACGCCCCAGCGCCGTCCAACGCACCGAGGGAGGAACAACGGTGTCTTGCGACGGCGGTGCATCGGTGAAGAAGTGCACGTGCTTGCCGGGCCCGGACAGCTCCTGTGCCCACAGGAGCGTGGGCACGACGTCGTGGTCGGGCCCTCGCGAGGCGAAGGACTCCAGCGCGCCCAGGGCTCGCGACGCTTCGACTTCCGGACCGGCCACCACGTGGGGCGACACACCGCTCGCCAGCACCGTCACGTGCGTGGCGCCTTCCGCCTCCACGCGCTTCGCGGCTTCCGTGCGCACGTGCTCCAGCACGGTCTTTCCATCCGATGCTCGCGCGGACATGGACAGGCTGCCGTCCACCACCAGCACCAGGTGGCGGCGACGGGCCGTCTCCCCCCAACGCACGTCCGCCAGGAACAGCGCGGCGGCCAGGACCGCGAGGACCTCCAGCAGCAGTGACGCCTCGCGCGTGAAGCGCTCCCACCGGGGTCCGCCCTCCGCGCGCGGACGTGGCGTACGCCACAGGAACAGCGCGCTCACCACGACCGGCTTCTGCCGACGGCGCAGGAAGTACGCCGCCACCAGCGGAACCAACGCGCCCAGCGCCAGCAGGCCCCACGGAAGTCCGAAGCTCACGCCCCGCCTCCCGCAACGAACAACGCGCGCAGCGGCCCTGCCACCTGGGCGCGCAGCCCGTCCGCCGTGCTCACCGTGAGCAGCGTCCCCCGCGCCCGCGCCGCGGCACTCCGCAACGCTCGCTGGTGTTCGGCGAAGCGGCGGGCATACGCGGCCAGCACCCCGTCGGTGAGCAGTTCCTCCAATGCAACGCCACTCTCCGCGTCCACCAGCCGCGCGCCCTCGCCCCCCGTGGGCTCCAGGTCCTCCGCGTCCAGCACCTGCACCAGGAACAGCGCTGACGCCCCCCGCGACAACCGGGCGCACAACGCCTCCAGGTCCGTCTCGAAGAGGAAGTCGCTCACCACCACCCGCAGTCCACAGGGCCGCAGCGGCGGCAGCCGCCCCAGCGCCGCCGCCAGATCATCCCGGGCCTCGAACTCCGCGCCCCGCAGCGCCGAGCGACACGCCGGCCCCTGCACCCGCTCCGACCGCGCCCCACCCCACAGC
>NZ_RAWD01000030.1:0-47209 GCF_003612065.1 Corallococcus sp. CA047B | reverse complement strand
GCCCTGGGCGGGGCGGCGCTGGGCGTGTCGCTGTTCACCGACTACCGGCTGAGCCTCGCGAAGCTCATCCCCATCGAAGCGCACGAGCTGTCCGACTACGCCTATGGGGCGGGCGCGGTGCTGGCGCCGTTCCTGCTGGGCTACGCGAAGCGCAGGCCCGTGGCGGCCGCGGTGCACGTGCTGGTGGGGGTGTTCACCGTGGCGGCGTCGCTCTACACGGACTACCGGTGCCAGACGGGCATGCACCTGGGCGGGGAGCTGGCCACGGACCCGGAGGGCATCGGGGCGTGAGACACGCCTGAAACATGTGACAGGAGACAGCGGCGGGGGCTTCCGTGGAAGCAACCCCGCCGCGGGCTTCCAGGTCGCGTCAGCGACGCGGCCGCTCAGGCGGTCTTCACCTGGGCCGGGGACTTCAGCTCGCTGGTGCCGGCGCTCTCGATGCGCATGCCGTAGAAGCTGCGGTAGACGAAGAGCATCGACAGGATGAAGCACACCGCGGCGAAGATGCGCAGCAGCGTGCCCTGGCCGGCGGCCTCCAGCTCCACGGACAGCTCCACCGCGAGCAGGCCGAACAGGGTGGTGAACTTGATGACCGGGTTGAGGGCCACCGACGAGGTGTCCTTGAACGGGTCACCCACCGTGTCGCCGACGACGCAGGCGTCGTGCAGCGGCGTGCCCTTGGCCTTCAGCTCCGTCTCCACCAGCTTCTTCGCGTTGTCCCACGCGCCGCCGGCGTTCGCCATGAACACGGCCTGGTACAGGCCGAAGATGGCGATGGAGATGAGGTAGCCCACGAAGAAGTAGGCCTCCAGGCAGGCGAAGGCGAGCGTGCTGAAGAAGACGCCCAGGAAGATGTTGATCATCCCCTTCTGCGCGTACTGGGTGCAGATCTCCACCACCTTCTTGGAGTCCGCCACGCTGGCCTTCTCCACCCCCTCCAGCTTGATGTTCGCCTTGATGAACTCCACCGCGCGGTAGGCGCCCGTGGACACCGCCTGCATGGAGGCGCCGGAGAACCAGAAGATGATGGCGCCGCCGGTGATGAGGCCCAGCAGGAACGGGGCGTGCAGCAGCGACAGGTTCTGCGTGTTGGCCGCGTTGAGCACCTGCGCGCCCGCGCTGTTGGTGGTGATGCCCACGAGCAGCACGATGATGGAGAAGATCATCGTCGTGGCGCCCACGACGGCCGTCCCGATGAGCACCGGCTTCGCGGTCGCCTTGAACGTGTTGCCCGCGCCGTCGTTCTCCTCCAGGTACTGCTTGCCCTTGTCGAAGTCCGGGGTGAAGCCGAACTCCTCATGGACCGCCTGCTTCACGTTGGGGACGTTCTCGATGAGGGACAGCTCGTAGACGCTCTGCGCGTTGTCCGTCACCGGTCCGTAGGAGTCCACCGCGATGGTGACCGGGCCCATGCCCAGGAAGCCGAAGGCCACCAGGCCGAACGCGAACACCGCGGGGGCAATCATCAGCGTGCCCACGCCCAGGGTGCTGAACCCGTAGGCCAGCCCCATCAGGCCCGCGATGATGAGCCCCATCCAGTAGGCGGAGAAGTTGCCCGCGACCAGGCCGGAGATGACGTTGAGCGACGCGCCGCCCTCGCGGCTGGCCGTGACGACCTCGCGCACGTGCCGGCTCTCCGTGGAGGTGAAGGCCTTGATGGCCTCCGGGATGATGGCGCCGGCCAGCGTGCCGCAGGTGATGATGGCCGACAGCTTGAGCCACAGCGAGTCATCCCCGCCGATGTCCGGGATGAGCAGGTAGCTGACCGCGAACGTCAGCACCACCGACACGATGGACGTCAGCCACACCAGCGCGGTGAGCGGCGTCTCGAAGTTCATGTGGTCCGCGTTCATGTAGCGGGCGCCCTGGATGGCGTTGTTGATCCAATAGGACACCAGCGAGGCCACCACCATCACGATGCGCATCATGAAGATCCACACGAGCAGCTGGACCCGGTACTCGGCGCCCACCGCGAGCAGGATGAACGTGATGAGCGCCACGCCGGTGACGCCATAGGTCTCGAAGCCATCCGCGGAAGGGCCCACGCTGTCGCCCGCGTTGTCGCCGGTGCAGTCCGCGATGACGCCGGGGTTGCGCGCGTCGTCCTCCTTGATCTTGAAGACGATCTTCATCAGGTCGGACCCGATGTCGGCGATCTTCGTGAAGATGCCGCCCGCGATGCGCAGCACGGACGCGCCCAGCGACTCACCGATGGCGAAGCCGATGAAACACGCCCCCGCGAAGTCCGCCGGAACGAACAGGAGGATGCAGAGCATCAGCAGCAGCTCCGTGCTGATGAGCACCATGCCAATGGACATGCCCGCCTGCAGCGGGATGGCATACGTGGGGTAGGGCTTGCCACGCAGGGACGCGAACGCCGTGCGGCTGTTGGCGAACGTGTTCACCCGGATGCCGAACCAGGCCACGCCGCAGCTGCCGGCGATGCCCACGAGGCTGGCGAACAGGATGATGGCCACGCGGCCGACCTCCATGTGTCGCAGGAAGCCGAAGTAGCCGACCATCACCGCGCCAATGAGCACCCAGAGGACGATGATGAACTTCAGCTGCGTCATCAGGTACGTCTTGCACGTCTCATAGATGAGCTCGGAGATCTCCAGCATCGCCCGGTGCACGGGCAGCTTCTGGAGGCTCGCGTATTGGAGGAAGCCGAAGACGAGGCCGAGGAGACAGACGGCGATGCCGGACATCAGCAGCTGCCGTCCATCGAGGCCAGCGAAGAAGGTGACGGAGCGGAAATCGGGGAGGACCAGGTCCGCCTCGCTCGCGCTCGCGGTGGTCGCGGCCAGCAGCGCCAGGAATCCGAAGACCCGCGGGGCCGTGCCGGTGACACTCTTCAGGAGCGTGTCCATCCGTGGAACGGTGGATGTCATGGGTTCAACCTCTCACAGTGACTCATTGGGCGCGCGGCCCACTGCACCGCGTGCACGGTTCGCAGCGAGTGATGTCGAGGGGTTGGCCGCCTGCGTGCGAGCACTTCCGAGCGCAGACGCTTCAGCGCAGCCTCGCCCTTCAAGACACGACGAATCTTGAAGGCGGCTGGCGAATATCACGGCGGATGAAACGAAGTCTAATTCCAGGATTCCATGTTGCATCCCGTCAACGGAAAGACTTGGGGGAAACCCGTATGTCTTCCGGTCGGGAGGCCTGTCGCGTCTGGAATTGAACTGCGGGATGCCCCGCGGTGTCAGGGGTTCAGGCGCAGGAGGAAACCATCCTGCAGCCGCTGCGACGGTCCGTCCTCGGAGGCGGGCCGGTTCAATCCTCCCGCGAGCAGCACGCCACCGGT
The DNA here is from genome assembly GCF_003612065.1 of Corallococcus sp. CA047B. Lineage (NCBI taxonomy): Bacteria > Pseudomonadati > Myxococcota > Myxococcia > Myxococcales > Myxococcaceae > Corallococcus > Corallococcus sp. CA047B. Next base: position 43,899 of record NZ_RAWD01000030.1, on the reverse strand, counting down.
GGAGTCCACGGACACGTTCCGGGCATTGGAGGCGGTGCCAGCGCTGGCGAAGCCACGCACCCAGAGCGACGTGCCTTCGTCAGGCAAGAGCTTCGCGACATACAAGCCGGGAGGCAGGTCCGCGCCGCCCAGGGCCCGGCCGCCATCGTGGCTGCCGGCGACCGTCACCTGACCGGCTTCGTCGGTGGCGACCACGGGCGCGCCGGTGGGGAAGGTGCGCGCCCAGCGCTGGCTGCCCTGGGCGTCATACGCGAGCAGGAAGCCGTCGCGTGAGTCCGCCCGGTGCCAGGCATTCTGGAAGTAGAGCCGGCCGCTGAAGCCGCCGCCCACGAAGACGCGGTCCGGGCCCACGGCCACGGACAGCGCGCTGCCATCCGTGCCGCGCACGTCGTGGCTCCACACGTGGTCGCCGTCGTGGGTGAGCTTCACCACGAAGGGCGTGTGCTGGCGCACGGTGAGGAACGTGGCGTCGCCGAAGGACACCGCCCCCGCGTAGCCGCCCACCACGTGCACGTCGCCGAAGACATCCACCGCCACGGCTCGCGCGGAGACTTCACCTTCGCCCACGGGCGTCCACACGCGGCTCCAGCGCTGTTCACCCTTCGGGCCCACGCGCAGCGCGAAGCCCGCGTGCCTGCCATTGGGCGCCGACTTCAAACCCTCACCGAAGTCGCGCTGGCCGGTGAAGTCACCCACCAGCACCGCGCCACCGTCGTTGTCGGACGTGACGGCGTTCACGGCGACGGGGCCTTCACCCGGAAGCGAGCGGACCCAGTCCAGGGCGCCCTCGCCGCTCAGCCGGGCCAGGAACGGCCCTTCCGGCAGCGTGGCGGTGTCCTGCGTGAAGCCCGCGGAAGTCCCCGCGAGGAAGACGTGGTCGCTGGCATCCACCGCCAGCCCGCCCACGCGCGCCCGCGCCTGGCTCTTGGGCGTCCAGCCCCGTGCCCAGCGCAGCGTGCCTTCCGAAGAGAAGCGCGCCACCAACAGATGGGGCGCTACGACATCGCGGTCGAAGGGAAGGGGCCCCGCCCCCAGATTGATGGGCTCCTGATAGGTGGCGGCCACGAGGACGTCCCCGTTGGAGGTCACCACCGCGTGCGGCGCCTGCTGGTCCCCAATCATCAGGGTCCGCGACCACGCATGGGCCTCCACGCCCTCTTGCCCCACCTGTCCACCCACCTCGCCGAGCACCGGGATGCGCGGTGTCGTAGCCCGGGCTTCCTCGCACCCCACGAGGAACAGCAGCCCCCCCACGCACACCGCCATCCGAAACCACGCCACCGTCGCCACCCCGTCCCGGTCTCGACCCACCAACCCCGACTCCCCCACCCTTCAACCGCGCAGTGACCCTTCTGCAAGCGCGCGGCCAAGGTCCTCACGCGAAGGTGCTCCCTCTGAGAGCGCCCTGGGAACGCGGCGCAAGGGCGGGTTGCGTGTCCGCCAGCCGGTAAATCCTCCCGCCTCGGGGGCGGGGGGCGGCGGTAAAGAAAGTCGCCGCGCGGGTTGCCCTCCCGAGCACCAGGCGGGCGAGGGCAGGGGACGCGCTGTGTCCAATGGGTGACAGGAATGCCGCCACGCCTCCGTCACGGGAACGTGAGGGATTGGGCATCCCGCCGCGCGGAACATTCCTCCCACGCGGTGTGACCTGGCGTGGCAGAGATTTGACGCGTTTGAGTCATGTCGTTGTCTGGCATTGAGGCATCTTGCCCGTCGTCGAATCCGGGCACGCCGGGTCCGATGACTCTTCCGCCACCTCCATGTCCTCCCGACCGCGCAAGGCGGAAGGGCCGGGGTCTGCCCTGAAGCTAGGACAGGGGTGGCGATGAGGCTGTCCAACCTGCATCAGGCACCAACCAGGAGTTGTCCATGAAGACGACGATGAAGTGGGTGATGTCCGCCGCGGTGTTCGCGATGTCGGCCGTGGGCTGCGGTGGCGCGTCGGAGGCCACGGTGGAAGACATGGCGACTGCGAAGCAGGACCTGGGCCCGAACCGGGAGTTCTACGGCTCGGACACCTTGAAGGACGCGATGATCGCCGCGAGCCTCGCCTCCAGCGCCAACCTGAACGTCCAGGGCAAGGGCTCCGGCGTGGGCGAGGGCTGTGTGCGCACCGGTTCCGCCGGTTACTGCACCGCCGGCCAGCAGGCGCTCTCTCCGATGTCGCGTGACTTCAAGGCGCCCTGCCGCACGGGCGAGCGCAGCAACATCATCGCGCTGGACGCGGTGAACGCGTTCGTGAACACCAGCAACGCGCTGACCGACATCTCCCTGGCCGACCTGCGCAAGCTGTTCTTCGCCACGGACAGCGCGGGCGTGGCCATCCCCGGTTCCTGCACCAGCACCCTCACGAAGTACCGCCGCGACGACCTGTCCGGCACCACGGACACCTTCAAGTCCCTGGTGGGCGGCGGCACCTTCTGCTCCGACGTCACCGTCATCGCCGACGGCGCCCTGCCGGCGGCCTGCGCGGGGGAGACGAGCGCGACGAAGTGCATCGGCAAGCTGACCGCGACCGACGCCAACGCCATCGGCTACTCCGGTGACTCCGCCGCCCGCACGGGCAACCGGGCGCTGAGCGTGAATGGCATCGCCCCCAGCGTCACCAACGTCCGCAAGTTCCTCACGGACAAGGCCAATGCCTACCCGCTCTCCCGCGGGCTGTTCCTGAACGAGAGCACCACCAACACGCGCTCCACCAACGAGCGGATCCTCTACGCGTGGGCCTACAGCGCCGCGAACAAGCAGGCCTTCGAGAACATCCTGGTCAACCAGGGCTTCATCGCCTGCGACACCACGGGCGCCCTGAAGTGCGGCGGCGTGAACAACGACGGCAAGGGCGCCGGCCTCTGCCAGTAGTCCCGCGCTGAACCCAGGCAGCACGTCGCACCGGGCCGGGAGGGAAGACCCCTCCTGGCCCCCTTGCGCCGTGGGGCTGCCGCTGTCCCCCCACTGTCACCCGAAAGAACCCGGACCCATGCGCTCCATCGTCACGCTGCTCGTCGCATCCACCACCTTCATCAGCGCGCCCGCGCTCGCCGACTCCACCTCCCAGAATGCTCTCAAGGGAAGCCCGCCCTGGGCCTGCCGCCAACCGGCTGGCACCGTGGGCACCGTGCGGGAGATCCCGCTCGCCCCGGGCTCGGAGCCCGTGGGCATCACCGTCGGGCCGGACCTCAAGGTCTGGTTCACCCAGACCGGCAGCAACACGATTGGCCGCGCCACCCGGGACGGGCAGGTGACCCAGTTCGCCCTGCCCACGCCGTATGCCTCTCCCCAGAACATCACCCCGGCCCTGGACGGCAACCTCTGGTTCACCGAATTGAGCGTGGACCAGGTGGGGCGCATCACCCCGGCCGGCGTCGTGACGGAGTTCCCGCTCCCGGAGCGGGGTTCGTCCCCGTTTGGCATCACCGCGGGCCTGGACGGCAACGTGTGGTTCACGGAGGTGACGGGCAACCGCATTGGCCGCATCACCCCGGCGGGCGTGGTGACCGAATTCGCCATTCCCACGCTGGCGTCCCAGCCCCGGGGCATCGCCCTGGGCGTGGACGGCAACATCTGGTTCACCGAGCTGGCCGGCAACAAGATTGGCGTCATCTCCCCCGCCGACGGCACGCTGCGGGAGTTCAGCATTCCCACGCCGGACAGCGGCCCCAGCGCCATCACCCCGGGCCTGGACGGCGCCATGTGGTTCACCGAGCAGTTCGGCAACAAGGTGGGCCGCATCACCCCGGCCGGCGTCGTGACCGAGTACGCCATCCCCACCCCTGACAGCTCACCCGCCGCGCTCTCGGTCGGCGCCGACGGCAACGTCTGGTTCGTCGAACAGTTCGGCAACAAGCTGGGCCGCATCACCCGCACCGGCGCCATCACCGAGTTCCCCCTCCAGACCCCCGACAGCTTCCCTTCCGGCATCTCCTTTGGACCCGCTGGATTCTTCTGTCTGGATGGCAATGTCTGGTTTGCCGAGCGCTTCGGTGACCGGCTTGGAAAGCTTCAGGTCGTCACGACGCCGTGACGTCAGGTGTTGCAAGGACTTGTCAAAGCAAGACAGTGTCTGCGCGGTAGGGTGCCCTTCATGGTTGGCGCCCTACCGCGGGGGTTCTTCAAAGGCGGGGCCCGGCTGACGCCATTCGACGAACGGGGTCCCGAACACATGTGGATGACACGGAAGGGGTTTGTGCCCGGCCTGGCCCGGGGTGTCTTGTTATGGGCTGGGGTGCTCGCGGCGGGCTGTTCCGAGTCACCGCCCCCGCCGCTTCCGGTGCCGCCACCGCCCGTGGCCACGGCCTGTCCGCCCGCGCGTTCGGGCGAGCGCATCCCGATGCACGCCGGTGCGCCCGCGGCGACCTTCACGGAGACCTTCGACGGGCTGAAGGCCCGCGTGGATGCCCAGTGCGCCCAGTGTCATGCGGCGCCCAACGCCGTGGGGGGCTTCCAGTACGGCGCCGGCCTGGAAGGGCTGAAGCACGACGGCGCGAGGATGGCCCTGAAGGCCTCCCAGGGAGAGATGCCTCCGCTGGCCACGCCCGAACAGACGAAGAAGGCGGTGGAGCTGGCGTGCGCGATCGACGCCTGGCTGGCGCAGGGGTCTCCGACGGGGAGCTTCAGCGGCAGTTGTGACGACGCGGTCACGGGTGGTGTCTCCGTGGAGCCCGGGGTGGCGGCGGCGATGACCGACCTGGGCCACTGCGTCCCGGACGTCACGAAGCCGGAGCTGTTCGGGAGCGACCCGGACAAGGACGCGGCCTTCGCGGCGCTCACGAAGCTGCCGCCCAGGCTGTCCGACACGGACACGGACATCATGACGTTCGACGTGGAGAAGCTGGCGGCGCGCGGCACCTTCGCCTTCGCGCCCACCTATCCGCTCTTCTCCGACCACGCGAAGAAGCTGCGCCTGGTGCACGTGCCGGCCGGTCAGTCCATCCGGTACGACGCGCAAACGAAGGCGTTCCACATCCCTCCCAACACGCGCTTCTACAAGACGTTCTTCAAGTCGGTGGCCGGCAAGGATGGCTACCTGCGCTACCGGAAGATTGAAACGCGCCTCATCGTCGTGCGCGAGCCCTGGAACCAGTCGCTCTTCGGCACCTACCTGTGGAACGCGGAGGGCACGGTCGCGGAGCTGCATGACCTGCGCTACCGGAACGGGGAGCCGTTCTCCGACCGCGTCCTCGTCTACACGGAGCACGAGGGCACCGGGAAGACGCGCAACTACGCCATCCCCGGCGCGCACCGGTGCGTCAATTGTCACACGGGCTCCGAGGGCCAGAACTTCGTGCTCGGCTTCACACCGCTGCAGCTCAACCGCCGCGCTCCGGGCGAGGCGGGCGTGGATGCGAACGCGAACATCCAGGAGGACGAACTCAGCCAACTGGAGCGGCTGGTCCGCGCGGGCGTCATCACCGGCTTGCCGGCTTCCGGCACGCGGCAGGAGTTGAGGGACCTGCTCCCGAAGCTGGAGGGGTACGCGCAGCAGGCCGGCCCGGAGGGCCAGCCCGTCCCCGGAAAGGAAGCCCTGGAGCTGCAGGGCTACTTCGTTGGCAACTGCGCGCAGTGCCACAACCCCAACGGGTTCGCCGTGCAGAGCAACCCCGCCATCGCTTCGCTGGATTTCTCCGCGGGAGGCATCCTCTTCGGCTGGAACCCCTGTGGCGTGAAGGAGAGCAACGGCCAGCGCAGCTATGCCGTCTGTGATGATGGAGCCCAGCCCGACTTCTTCCTGAAGGACCTGTTGCTGCGCACCCCGGGCAGCACGCTCTATCAGCGCGTCGCTCGGGACACGGATGCCCGCATCATCCACATGCCCGCCAACGTGCCCGGCAACGACTGCCGCGCCGCGCTGCTGATGGCGCGCTACCTGGGCGCGCTGGAGTGGAAGGGCGAGGAGGCGCTGTCCGCGCAGGACAAGGCGGCGAAGAAGCAGGAGCGCCTGCGCCAGGCAGAGCAGGCCGTGGCCGCCTCGTGTTCGAACCCCACCGATGTGCGGTGGATCACCGAGGACTTCACGGACAAGGTGCCCTACGAGCCGCGCAACTCGCGCTGGAAGGACGCCATCGGGAAGCCTCCCTATGAGCACCTGACCCGCTATCCCATCACCGCCCAGCACGAACAGCTCGCCCGTCAGTCCTTCCCCACGAACTGGTGGGTGGGCAAGCCGGGCTGCTCGTTCCCAAACCAGCCCGCTCCGGAAACCATCGAACCGTGGATGCTGGATACGCTGGGCAGGCCCCGCTACAGCTGGGGCCGGCTCTACAGCTCCACGCCGGGCGCCACCGCCTTCCAGGGCATCTGCGCCAACTGCCACGGGCGCGCGGGCGACGGCCAGAGTGGCGCGGCCAAGACGCTGGTGGCCCTCAACGGCGCACGGGTGGCCAACCTCACCGCGGGCCTCTTCGGCGCGACGAACGGCACGCCCAACCTCGTGCCCTTCGAACAGGAGTACGGCGCGCACGGTGGCGCCCGCTACCTGCTGTGGATGGCGAGCGGCGGCACCACGGTCCAGTTCACCGAGCAGTTCATGCAGGCCTGGGTGAAGTACGGCGAGGTGGACATCGACTTCTCCGCCGACACCCGGGACTGGGCGTCGTGGGGCGCGAACATGCTCGGCGCGGCGCGCGGTGCCTGCGACCTCATCCGGCTGGGCAAGTTCGGCACGGCCACGCCCCCCAGCGCCAACATCACGGCCATCGGCGGAACGCGGATGTGGACGGAGGTCTGCACCCTGGACAATCCGCTGACGCAAGGCATCCGCGAGGGCACGGACTCGGCGGCGCTTGAGGAGTGGCTGAGGCACGCGGAGTTCAACGTGGGCGTGATGGCCTACTTCTTCCTCCGGGATGAGCTGTCGAAGAACCCGCCGGGCTGGATCTACCCGCTGCGCAACGAGTGCGAGAAGCGCGTCGCTCCCTGAAACCCATTCATGACCCTGCAACACCCATTCCCGAAAGGGGAAGTCGCGTGAAGAGACACAGCTTGAGGGCACTCCTGTGGTGTGTGGGATTGAGTGTGGTCCCGCTGCTGGTCGGATGTGATTCCACCGAGTGCCGGGATGCGTTCGATTGCCGGGACCAGGGCACGGCCCCCACGGGCCAGGTGTGGGCGTGCCAGGAGGAGAAGTGCGTGGCCGTCCCCCCGACGCCGACCGCGGAGGTGGACGCGGGCACGGGCACCGATGCCGGGGTGGATGCGGGCACGGATGCCGGGACGGACGCGGGCATTGACGCAGGTACGGATGCCGGGGCGGACGCGGGTGTGGACGCGGGCACCGATGCCGGGGTGGATGCGGGCCCCATCGCCTATGTCCGCTTCGTCAACGCGCTCTACGAGGGCAACTTCGACGATGCCAACACCCCATGGGACGCGGCCCGTTACCGGATGGATGTCCAGGCGGGGACGCCCGCGCAATCCCTGTTCACGGGGGTGGAGTCCGGCGAGCCGGGGGTGAAGGACTTCGTCCCCGTCACGCCGGGCGCGGACCTCCAGTTCTCCCTGCGCAAGGCAGGGGCGTCCGCCACGGAGCCCGCGCTGGCGACGACCGGGAAGGTCTCACTGGCCGAAGGCGAACGGCTGACGCTGCTGGCGGTGGGCGGGATGGCGAGCGTGGGGACCAGCGAGGTCAACGCGCCGAAGCTCCTGGCGCTGAAGGACGACGCGTTCGGCGCCGTGCCGCCCGACGAGGTCCGCGTGCGCCACGTGACCGCGGACCAGGTGATCGCGGACTTCTTCCCCCGGCTCCTCAAGACGGACTCGGGCGAGGAGCTGCCGGAGGTCACGCCCTTCACCGCGGATCCGGAGGTGAAGGGACGCGCCATCCCGGCGACGACGGGCCGGCTGCTGGTGCGAGGCAGCATTGACGCCCCGGAGCCCTCGCAGAGCGCGGAGGTGGGCTACACCCTGCCGTCCGGCGCGCTGGTGAAGGGCCAGGGCTACTACGTCCTGTCCTCGGGGGATGACCGCCGTGCCATGAACGACGCGGGTGCTTCCTCCCTGCTGCTGATTCCCGCGGGGAAGGGCAGCGCCGTGCGCCTCAAGCGGGATCCGCTGCTCTATTTCTTCCATGCGCTCATCGACGGTGGGGCGCTGAAGGTGAGCAGCCAGGGCGCGCCCATCGCGACGGGCCTGGGCTATGGAAATGATCCGGCGGTCGGTGATGTGTCAGCGGGCACTGCGGGACATGCGCTGACGTTCTCCCTGGCCTCGGGCTCGGCCGTGCTGGGCGCCTTCCAGACGGGTCCCCTGGAAGCGGGCCGCCGCTACCTGGTGGTCGTGAGCGGCAGGTCGGGACAGACGGGCGCCGAGGGGCCCCGGGCCTTCATCGTGCCGGACACCTTCGCGCCAGACGCGCAGGACGCGCGCGTGCGGTTCATCAATGCCTGTTCATCTTCTCCCGCGCAGGGCGTGGGGCTGGGCTTCTTCGATGTCGCCGGTGACAACTCCAGTCGCGGCCCCACGTACACGAGCGTCATTCCGGACGTGACGTATGGCGCGGTGGGCGGCTCTGTCGAAGGGGAGGGCTTCCCCGCGCCGATGGGGACGGACGCGACGGGCTCCTACGCCTGGTACGCCATCCGGGGGCAGGAGGGCGGTGCCTCCACGGAGCGCTCCGTGAAGGGGACCCGCATCACCCGGCCCCACCTCTTCGTGCTGATGGGCGACTGGACGACGGGCCCGAAGTTCCGCGCGCTCAACCTGCGCAACAACAGTTGGACCGCCCTGACGCCCCGGGGCGACGAAGCCTTCAAGCCGTAGTCGCATCGCTGGAAACACCAACGCCCGCTCGGGAAACCCATCCCGGGCGGGCGTCGTCGTGTGCTGCCTTTCGATGCGGAGGACTACAGGACCTTCACGGGCACTTCCTTGAGCACCTGGTCGCCGCGCATGATGACGACGGTCCACGCGCCGGGCTTCGCCAGCTTCACGCCGGTCCACTGACGCGCGCGCCAGCCCTCGCCCTTCACCTTCACGTCCTTCGTCTCGCGCACGGTGGCGCCCTGCTTCACCTGCACCAGCAGGTCCTCGACGGAGTCGCCCTGGGGCACCAGGTAGCTCTGCCACAGCATCACGGAGGTGCCCGCCTTGACGCCCTCGGGGCCCACCTCGGCGGTGCACTCGTACTTGTTGGGGCCGTCCTTGGCCACCTCGGTACACAGCTTGGCTTCCACCAGCACCGGACCCTGGCCCTGGCCCTTGTAGAAGAAGTTCCAGGTGTCACGCACCGCGTCCGCGCTGGGGGCCTTCACGGTCTGCGCCGGCGGAGCCGCCGCCTCCTGCGCTCCCGCGACCGTCGCCACACCGAGTACCGCGCACAGCACGCTTCCGTTGAACACGCTCTTCATGATTCGGGATCCCCTCGTTTGGACGTTCAAGGAGGCCGTCCCACGTCCGGCCTCCAGGAGTGTGTGTCTAGCACGGAACACCCCGCCCCCGTCCTGCCCTACCCGAAGAGGAAGAAGCCCAGCGTCACCAGTGGCAGGTAGACGAGGAAGGCGACCAGGAGGAAGCCCAGGATGTCTTTGAACTCCAACCGCGCCACGGCCAGCAGCGGCAGCGCCCAGAAGGGCTGGATGAGGTCGGTGGCCATGTCGCCCCAGGCGTACGCCAGCACCACCTTCTCCGGCGCCACGCCCAGCCGGCCCGCGGCCTCCAGCAGGTACGGCGCTTCAATGGCCCACTTGGAGCCGCCGGAGGGCACGAAGTAGTTCACCACGCCGCTGTACAGATACACGATGGCGGGGAACGTCTCCCGCGTGGACAGCGATACAAACAGCTCGCCGATGCGATCCGTCAGCCCCGTGGCCTTGAAGATGCCGTAGATGCCCGCGTACAGCGGGAACTGCAACACGATGCCGTGCAGCACGCTCGCGGCCTCCTCGCTCGCCTTGAGCAGCCGCGCGGGCGTGCCGTGCAGCAGCACCGCCAGCACCAGGAACGTGAAGTTCACCACGTTGAGGTTGAGCGCGCGCCAGCCGCCGTTCAGCCACAGGTGCCGCGCGAACCACGCAAGGCCCAGCACGCCGAAGATGACATTGAGCAGCCACGCGTGATCCAACCACTCGGCGGGGCTGAGCTTCCCGGAGGGCTTCGGCGGCGGGGTGAAGTCCCCCAGCTTCTCCAGCACCTGGGGCTCCACGCGCACGGTGCGCTCCGGGGATGGGTGCAGCGCCCACGCGAGCGCCGTGAGCAGCGCCACCGCGCAGAGCGTCAGGCCCACGTTGAAGGGGGAGAACAGCGTCCGGTCGATGGGGATGATCCCCAGCTGCTTCTCCAGGAAGTGCCCCGGCGTCGCGACCAGCAGCGGGGCGGAGGCGGACAGGCCCGCGTGCCATGTGGCGCCCAGGCCGAAGTACGCGCACGCCACCAGCAGCCGGTAGTCCACGTCCGGCCTGCGGCGCGCGATGAAGCGCACCAGCATGGCGCTGGCCACCAGGGACAGGCCCCAGTTGAAGTACGCGAGCGCCATGGACACCGCCGCCATCAGCGCGGTGGCGCCGCGCGGGCTCCTGGGCAGGCTGGCGACCTTCTCCAGCAGCGCCTTCACCGGGGCGGTGAGCGCCAGCAGGTAGCCGGTGAACATCACCAGTGCCATCTGCATGGAGAAGGTGAGCAGCTCCCAGAATCCGCCGCCCCACGCATCCAGCACCACCGGCGGTGAAGCCCCCACCCACCCCAGGGCGAGGGCCATGGTGAGCAGGGTGAGGAGCACGGCGATGGCGAAGGCGCTGGGAACGAACCGGGAAGAGAAACGGCCCAGCCCTTCGGCGAGCCTGACGAGGGTTTCCACGCGGCGGACTCCAGGCGGGCAGGCGCTCCACAAACTCCGGAGCGACACCCCGGGTTTTACGGTATGAGCGGTCGCCATGTCCCCTAGCGAGCAGCACACCCCCGTCTTCGATCGCATCGCGACGGGCGTGCCCGGACTGGATCCCATCCTGGGCGGCGGCCTGATGGCATCGGGCGTCTACATCGTCGTGGGAGAGCCCGGGGCAGGGAAGACCATCCTCGCCAACCAGCTCTGTTACGAGCAGGCGCGCCAGGGCACTCGCTGCCTGTATGTGACGCTGCTCGCGGAGTCCCATTCGCGCATGCTGGCGAACCTGCGCAGCATGGCGTTCTTCGACGCCTCGCAGCTTCCCCAGCGCATCTACTACGTCAGCGGCTTCCGGATGCTGGAGGAGCAGGGGCTGCCGGGCCTGCTGGAGCTGCTGCGCCGGGAGATGCGCAACCACGGCGCGGGCATCCTGGTGCTGGACGGGCTGGTGCAGGCGCAGGAGGCCGCGGGCAGCAGCCGCGACTTCAAGAAGTTCATCCACGAGCTCCAGGTGTCCGCGGGCCTCACGCGCTTCACCGCGCTGCTGCTCACGAGCAGCGTGGGCCCCACCGTGCATCCTGAATACACGATGGTGGACGGCATCCTGGAGCTGCGCGAGCGCACGGCGGCCATGCGCTCCTGGCGCGAGCTGCAGGTGCGCAAGTTCCGCGGCAGCGCGAGCCTGAGCGGGTCGCACCACTTCCGCATCTCCGAGGCGGGCGTGGAGGTGTTCCCCCGCCTGGAGTCGGTGGTCAGCCGCGCGCAGCCGCCGGACTGGGGCACGCAGCGGGTGCGCTTTGGCGTGCCCACGCTGGACGCGATGATTCCAGAAGGGCTGGCCGCCGCGTCCACCACGCTGGTGATGGGGCCTCCTGGCAGCGGCAAGACCCTCCTGGGCGCCAGCCACCTGGCGGAGGGGCTGCGCCTGGGCGAGCCCGGCCTGATGGTGAGCTTCTACGAGGGCCCGGACCGGCTCTTGCACAAGGCGGCCAACGTGGGGCTGTCGCTGGGCAGCGCGGTGCGGGACGGCCGGCTGACGCTCCAGTGGAACATGCCCGCCGAGTGCAACCTGGACATGGTGGCGCACGCGCTGCTGGAGGACGTGCGCAAGCGCGGCGTGAAGCGGCTGTTCGTGGACGGCCTGAGCGCCATGGTGGAGACGACGCACGAGCCGGCGCGCATCAGCCCCTTCTTCGCCGCGCTCACGCAGGAGCTGCGCCGGCTGGGGGTCACCACGTTCTTCACGTTGGAGACGCCCCGGCTCTTCGGCCCGGACATGGACGTGCCGCTGGGCACGGGCCTGTCCGGCGTGGCGGAGAACCTGCTGTTCATGCGCCACCTGGAGCTCAACGGCCGGCTGCGGCGGCTGCTCTCCATCTTCAAGCTGCGTGACGCGGACTACGACCCGACGTTGCGCGAGTTCCTCATCACGCCCCAGGGCATCGAGGTGCAGCCTCCGTTCCAGCCGTCGCCTGAATTGCTGCTCACCGGCATTGCCCGCTTCCCGGGCAACCACTCCTGACCCCCAGAGACTCCGTGGCTCCCGCGACCGAGACCGTGCTGGTGGTGGACGACGAACAGGGCATCCTGGAGGCCCTCGCGGACCTCTTGAGGGAAGAGGGCTACCGCGTGCTGACGGCGTCCCATGGCAAAGAGGCCCTGGAGCGCATGGCGGAGGTGAAGCCGGACCTGGTGCTCACCGACTGGATGATGCCCGTGCTGGATGGGCCCGCGCTCATCGAGCGCATCCAGAAGGACCCGGAGCTGCGGCACATCGCCGTGCTGGGCATGAGCGCCGTGGACACCAACGGCCTCAGGCGTCAGCACCCCGGGATGGAGTTCCTCCAGAAGCCCTTCGACATCCGCGCCCTGATGAAACAGGTGCGCAAGGCCCTGGACGCGCCGCGCGTCCGGGAAGGCTGAGCATTCCAGCCGCGAGCCTGGGAGGCCCGCCATGTTCCACCTGCTCAAGCTGGGCCCGGTGCCCCTCTCCATGGGCACCACCGGGGTGTACCTGCGCATCGGCGCGTCGGGCGACCCGTCCGCCCCCGTCTTCGAACAGGACGACGTCGCGGGCGTGAGGGCCCTCATCGCCGGCCTGGAGGACACGTCCCAGGCGCTGTGCGAGCCCGCGCTGGCGGAGGCCGCCCTGGAGCTGGGCCTGAGCGTGGCGCCGCCTCCGCAGGCGGCGCTCTCCTCGCGGGCGGCCATCGCCACGTTCCTCGCGTGGGGACAGCGGGGCGTGTCCGGGCTGGGGTCGGACAAGGCGCTGCTCTTCGTCCAGGCCGCCACCGAGTACTGGAACGCGATGCCCTGGACGCACTGGGATGACGGACAGCCCTTCGTGGTGGACGTCACCGGCGCGCACGAGCACACCTACGAGGGCTGCGTCTTCCACGCGGACGACGGCCTCGCGGGACTGGCCCTCTATGAACGGCCCGGCGCGCTCGCGCGGCTGCTGGAGCTCCAGGTCCACGGCCAGGGGGAGGAAGCGAAGGCGCTGCCCGCCATCGCCGTGTCCCTGGAGCCCAGCCCCGCCTACGCGGTGGAGGCCCTGTCCGCCGCCGGCCGCGTGCCCCGGCTGCCCCTGCCCATCAAGTCCGGCCCGCACGGCGTGAGCGTCCCCTCCAGCCTGGAGTCCCTCATCCTGGTGGCCGCCCTGCGCGCCGTGGCCCGCCTGTCCCCCACCCAGACCGAGGCCCTGAGCAGCATGGTGGCGGGGGAGGCGCGCATGGACGTCCGGGTGCGGGCCCCGGCCCAGCGCGTACGCAACTAGGCGGAATCAGGCGCCCCCCGCCATGACGCACCCTGCCCGGGCAGGGGAGCGGGCTCGTGTGGAACTGTGAACAACCGCTGTAGGGGAAAAGGTTGATTCACAAAGTATCTGGGTCCATAGGTGGAGGCGTGACTGACGCCGGCCTCTCCCCACGGGTCCAGCGCTTCCTCACGACGCACATCGATTCCATCGAGAAGCTGGAGGTCCTCCTCCTGCTTCGCGCCCGGACAGACCGGGCATGGAAGGCGCCGGAGGTGGCCCTGGAACTGCGCATCACCGAAGCCTCGGCGGCCCGCCGTCTGGCGGAGCTGAAGACGGGAGGGCTGCTGCTCCAGGATGGGGTTCCGGGCGAGGCCTTCCGCTTCAGCCCCTTCCAGTCAGACGACGTGCAGGCCGCGGCGGAGCTGGCGACCACCTACGCGGCGCGGCGCGTGAGTGTGATTTCGTTCATCTTCTCCCGTCCCATGGACCGGGTGCGGGGGTTCGCGGACGCATTCGTGTTGAAGCCGGACAAGGATGGCAAGGACCATGGCTGAAGCGGTCTACCTCCTGTGCGCGTTGACGAGCGTGGCGTGCGCGGTGTTGCTCCTGCGCGCGTGGCGGCGCACGCGGATGAAGCTGCTGCTCTACAGCGGGCTGTGCTTCTGCATCTTCACCCTCAACAACGTGCTGCTCTTCGTGGACCTGGTGCTCATCCCGGAAGGGGACCTGTCGTTGGCGCGCACCGTCACGTCGCTCCTGGCCAGTGGGGTGCTGCTCTTCGGCCTCATCTGGGACGTGTCCTGACGGACGGACCGGTCATGCTCAAGACCCTGCTCGATGGCGCGGTGATGATGGCGTACCTGGCGTGCGCCCTGTTCTTCCTGCGCTTCCACCGGCAGTCCCGCGACCGGCTCTTCGCCTTCTTCGCCCTGGCCTTCGCGTTGATGGGCCTGCACAACCTGCTGGGCACGGTGGTGGGCCAGGACCTGGACTCCGAAAACCGGCACTACCTGTACGTCGTCCGGCTGGTCGCCTACCTGCTCATCCTGGGCGGCATCTGGGACAAGAACCGCGCGGGGCGAAGCGCGCGGTGAGATGTTGGGGGCCTGGAGGCGTCATCCATGTCCGGCCCATCGTCGTTGCCCCGCTTCACCCCGCGCCGTGAGTTGGGGCGCACGGGCTTCACCGCGACGTCGGTGGGCATTGGTGACGTGGCGGACCGCACGGTGCCGCGCGAGGAGTTGATCGCCACGCTGCGCCGGGCGCTGGACGCGGGGCTCAACGTCATCGACACGGCGCCCGGGTACGAGGACGGCCTGAGCGAGGAGGTCGTGGGCGAGGCCCTGCGCGGCCGGCGCGAGGGCGTCTTCGTCATCGACAAGGTGGACGTGCTGGACGCGCCGGTGGCGCCGCAGGTGGAGGAGAGCCTTTCCCGGCTGGGCCTGCCGTCGGTGGACCTGTTCGCGCTGCACGCGGTGAAGTCGCTGGCGCAGTGGGAGCAGGTGGCGCGGCCGGGCGGGGCGCTGGAGCAGTTGGAGGCTTGCGTGGCGAAGGGCCAGGCGCGCTTCCGGGGCATCTCCTGTCACCACCCGGACGCGCTGCTGGCGGCGGTGCGTTCCGGGCGCTGTGACGTGGTGATGTTCCCGCTGGGCCCGTTCGTGGACGCGCGCTACGTGGAGCAGGTGCTGCCCCTGGCGCGCGAGAAGGGCGTGGGCGTGGTGTCCTTCAAGACGTTCGGCGCGGGCAAGCTGTTGGGGGACACGGAGGGCTACGGCCGGCCGCTCCAGGCGCGTCCGCGCGGAAAGGTGGGCTCCGGCGGCGAGGCGCGGGACACGCCGGTGTTGCCCCACCTGTCGGTGGCGGAGTGCGTGCACTACACGCTCACGTTGGATCCGGACGTGATGTTGATGGGGCTGGGCTTTCCCAACGAACAGGACGCCGCGCTGCACGCGGCCGCCGCCTTCCGCCCGCTGGAGGATGCCGCGCTGCGGACGGTGCGGGAGCGGGCCCATGCGGCCATCGAAGGCAAGGGCGCGGTGTGGTGGAACCCGCCTTCACCCGAAGTGCCCACGCGCTGAGCCGCCGCGAGAGGGCAGACGGGCCTGGACGGGTTGGCTGGCGAACACTCGTCCCGACTCCGGATTCCATGGGGCCTTGTGGGGGGGAGGAGGCCGTCATTATCGAAGCACCCCATCGGTAATGAAGCGCTGCCCGTGCGGTGCCTCGGTCCTCCTCCATGCCCGAACCCTCCCTCGAGCCATCCGCCGAGCCCTCCGGAGAGACGCCGCCTGTCATGGAGGCGACGAACGCGGTCCGGCTGGCGGAAGCAGGAGGCGTGTCTGGCTTCGCGAGGGCACCGGAGCCCCTGGATGCAGCGGCGCGGGTGGAGGTGCGGAACCTGTCCGAGCGTGTGCTGGAGGACAGTCCGCCTTCGCGAGGACCCGGCGAGGGAAATGATTCGCCCGAGGGCCGTAACCAGGACGTGAAGGTGGCCTCCGCGAACAGCCTGAAGGACCTGGACGTCGCGAGCGCTCGCGACGTGTCGGAGCTGCGAGCCTCGCGCTCAAGCGGTCCACCCGAGCTGACGGCATCGGCCGTGAGCACGACGGACGCGGCGGACGGCGTGAAGGACCCTCCCATGGGCCGGACCGGGGCCGCGCCGGTGCTGGCGCTTCCACCCGAGGCCGGCGCGCCGTCGCATGCCTTCGGGGAGGAGGGCCGCTTCGCCTTCCTGGCCCGCGCGGGGGAGGTGCTGTCATCGTCGTTGGATGAGCCCACGGTGCTGCGCCAGCTCGCGGACCTGGTGGTGCCGGGGCTGGCGGACTGGTGCGTGGTGGATCTCATCACGCCCGCGGGCACGGTGGTGCGTCGGGCCGCGGCGCACCGCGACCCTTCGCTCGTGCCTGACGCGTATGCCATCGCGGAGCGCTGGCCCCTGCAGGTGGGCGGCCCCACGGGCGTGCCCCATGTGCTGGGCACCGGCCAGCCCTACCTCCTGCCGGACGTGCCCGAAGCCTACGTCCAGGCCGCCGTGGCGCGAGGAGACGGACGGCTGGCGGAGGCCTGGAGGCTGGGCTGCCGCTCCGTGATGCTGGTGCCGCTGGAGGCGCGGGGCCGGGTGCTGGGATGTCTGTCATTGATGCGCGGTACGTCCGCCCGCCGCTATGGCGAGCAGGACCTGGCGCTGGCGCACGAGCTGGCCCGGCGGGCCGCGCTGTCGCTGGACAACGCCGCCCTGTATGGCGAAGCCCGTCAGGCCCAGGCGCGCACCGCGCGACTCCAGGCGGTGACGGCGGCCCTGTCCCGCGCGGCCACCGAGGACGCGGTGGCGCAGGTGCTGGCGCGCGAGGTGTGGGAGGCCAGCGGCGCCACGCGCGTCGCGGTGCTGGCCCTGGAAGAGGACGGCGGCCTGCGCCCCCTGCGCCTGCTGGGGTACTCCGAGGACGCGCTGGCCCGGTTCCTCCGCCCCCAGGACGAGGACGCCTTCCCGAGGATGCTCCAGGACTGTCGGCGCGAGGCGTGGTGGTTCAGCTCGCAGGAGGAGTTCCTCCGCCAGCACCCCCAGGCCGCCGGGTTCGCGCGGAGCCAGGGGCCCGGGGCCCGCGCGGTGGTGCCGCTGTGGGGCGAGACGCGGGTGCAGGGGCTGTTGCTGCTCGCGTGGCCGGAGGCGCGCGCCTTCTCGCCGTCGGAGCGGTCCTTCCTGGAAGCGCTGGCGCACCAGTGCGCGCAGGCGTTGGAGCGGGCCGCGCTCTACGAAGCCCTGCGCGAGCGCACCGAACGCCTGCGCCAGGCGCTCGTCACCGGCGACATGGGCACGTGGCGGGTGGACCTGGGGCGCGCGAAGGAGACGCGGGACGCGGCGCTCAACCACATGCTGGGATTGCCCGCGGTGGATTCCTCCTCGGCCGTGGGCGACTTCCTCTCCCGCCTGCACGCGGAGGACCGGCCGTACGTGGAGGCGGAGTTCCACCGGTACCAGCGTCAGCCCCCCTGCTTCTTCGAGCTGGAGTTCCGCGTGGTGCGCCGCGACGGCGGCGTCCGCTGGTTGCACAGCGTGGGGCAGTCCTTCCCCGGCCCGGACGGGAAGGTCGCGTACCTCACGGGCGCCATGGCGGACATCACGCGGCGCAAGGAGGCCGAGGAGCGGCTGCAATTGCTGCTGGACGCAAGCCGCGTGCTGGCGCTGCGCCTGGACGACGTGGAGCAGACGCTGCCGGAGGTGGCGAAGCTGGTCGCGAACCACGTGGCCACCGGATGTCGGGTGGACCTGGCATCGCCGGACGGCACCCTGCGGCGGGTGACGGCGGCCCACCGGGCGTCCGCGCACGACGCGCGGTGGAAGGACACCCCGTCGGACCGGGAATCGGGGCCCACGCAGCCGGCGCTCCAGTGCTTCGCGTCGGGCGAGGTCTGCTTCCTGTCGCACCTGGACGCCCAGCGGGGTGACGCGCTGTCCGTCCACGTGGACGGTGTGTCGCCCACGTCGGTGCTGGCGGTTCCGCTGCGCGCCCGGGGCCGCGTGCTGGGCGTCATCACGCTGTTCACCGCCGTGCCGCAGCGCGCGCTGGTGGCCGCGGACGTGACGATGGTGGAGGAGCTGGCGCTGCGCATTGGCGTCGCGCTGGAGAACGCGCGGCTCTTCCACGACGCCCAGTCCGCGGTGCGCCTGCGCGATGAGTTCCTCTCCGTGGCGAGCCATGAGCTGAAGACGCCGCTGACCAGCCTCATCCTCCAGCACAACCTGATTGGCCGGGCGCTGGAGGTGGCCGGGGCGTCGGGGCTGGTGACTGGCCGGCTGACCACGGCGCAGCGGCAGGTGCTCCGGCTGACGGCGCTGGTGGACAACCTGCTGGACGTCAGCCGTCTGTCATTGGGCAAGCTGGCGCTGGAGCGCACGGAGGTGGACCTGGCGCAGCTGACGCGCGACGCGGTGGAGCGGCTGGAGGAGGTGTTCGCCCAGTCCCGGTGTCCGGTGCGCGTGGACCTGCCTCGCACGCTGACGGGCCAGTGGGACGCGCTGCGGTTGGATCAGGTGCTGGTGAACCTGCTCACCAACGCGGCCAAGTACGGCGCGGGCCACCCGGTGTCGGTGCGCGCGGGCACCGGAGCGGAAGGCGAAGCCTGGCTGGAGGTGCGCGACGAGGGCATCGGCATCGACGCGGCCGCGCTGCCCCGCCTCTTCGGCCGCTTCGAGCGCGCCGTGTCCGACCGGCACTACGGCGGCATGGGGCTGGGGCTCTACATCAGCCGGCAGATTGTCGAAGCGCTGGGCGGCCGCATCGACGTGGACAGCCAGCCGGGGCAGGGCGCCACCTTCACCCTGCGACTGCCCCGTCACGCCGCGCCCGACACGCAGTCCCGTCCCCCCCAGGATTCGTGAGGGGGGGACGGGGCGCGCGGGGCGTCGTCAGTGCTGGACGCCCTTGAGCGGAGGCCCTTCGGCTTCCATCGCCCGGTACTCGTCGTCGGTGAACAGGCGCGAGCGGATGAGGAAGCGCACGCCTTCGGGGGCTTCGACGGAGAAGCCACTGCCGCGACCGGGCACCACGTCCACGGTGAGGTGGGTGTGGCGCCAGTACTCGAACTGCGACCCGGACATGTAGAAGGGCGTGCCGACCACCGCACCCAGGTACACGTCCTCCTGGCCCACGCGGAAGTCGCCGCGCGGGAAGCACATGGGCGCGCTGCCGTCGCAGCAGCCGCCGGACTGATGGAAGAGCAGCGGACCGTGGAGGCCCTGCATCTTGTGGAGCAGGGCCTCGGCGGCCGGCGTCACTTCAACGCGCGGAACAGGCATCCCTAGAAGAAGCCCATGGGCTTGGCGTCGTAGCTGACGAGCATGTTCTTCGTCTGCTGGTAGTGATTGAGCATCATCTTGTGGTTCTCGCGGCCGATGCCGGACTGCTTGTAGCCGCCGAACGCCGCGTGCGCGGGGTACAGGTGGTAGCAGTTCACCCAGACGCGGCCGGCCTGGATGCCCCGGCCCATGCGGTAGGCGGTGTTCGTGTCGCGCGTCCACACGCCGGCGCCCAGGCCGTAGAGCGACTCGTTGGCCTGCGCGAGCGCGTCGGCTGCGTCCTTGAACTTCGCCACCGCGACGACGGGGCCGAAGATCTCCTCCTGGAACACGCGCATTTTATTATTGCCCTCGAAGATGGTGGGCTCCACGTAGAAGCCCTCCGCCAGCGCGCCGGGCAGCGCCTTGCGGCCGCCACCGGTGAGCACCTTCGCGCCCTCCTTCTTGCCGATGTCCAGGTAGGAGAGGATCTTCTCCAGCTGATCATTGCTCGCCTGGGCGCCGATCTGCGTCGCGGTGTCCAGCGGGTTGCCCTGCACGATGCGCTTCGTGCGCTCCACGGCCTTCTGCATGAACTCGTCGTAGAAGCGCTCCGCGACGAGCGAGCGCGACGGGCACGTGCAGACCTCGCCCTGGTTGAGGGCGAACATGGCGAAGCCCTCCAGCGCCTTCTGGGCGAAGTCGTCGTCCTTGGCGAAGACGTCCTCGAAGAAGATGTTGGGGGACTTGCCGCCCAGCTCCAGCGTCACCGGGATGAGGTTCTCGGAGGCGTACTGCATGATGAGGCGGCCCGTGGTCGTCTCACCCGTGAAGGCGATCTTCGCGATGCGCTTGTTGCTCGCGAGCGGCTTGCCGGCCTCGATGCCGAAGCCGTTCACGATGTTGAGCACGCCGGGGGGCAGCAGGTCGCCCACCAGCTCCACGAACTTCAGGATGGTGACGGGCGTCTGCTCCGCGGGCTTGAGGACGATGCAGTTGCCGGCCGCGAGCGCGGGCGCCATCTTCCACGCGGCCATCAGCAGCGGGAAGTTCCACGGGATGATCTGCCCCACGACGCCGAGCGGCTCGTTGAAGTGGTAGGCGACCGTGTTGTCATCCAACTGGCTGAGCGACCCCTCCTGCGCGCGGATACAACCGGCGAAGTAGCGGAAGTGGTCGATGGCGAGCGGCAGGTCGGCGGCCAGACACTCACGGATGGGCTTGCCGTTGTCCCAGGACTCGGAGACGGCCAGCATCTCCAGGTTCTGCTGCATGCGGTCGGCGATCTGATTGAGGATGTTCGCGCGCTCGGCGGCGGGCGTCTTGCCCCACGCATCCTTGGCCGCGTGCGCTGCGTCCAGCGCGTTCTCGATGTCCTCCGCGGTGGAGCGCGGGACCTCGCAGAAGGGGCGCCCGTTCACGGGGCTGATGTTCTCGAAGTACTGGCCCTTCACCGGGGGCACGAACTTCCCGCCAATGTAGTTGCCATAGCGGCTCTGGAACTGGACCTTGCTGCCCTTCTGACCCGGTGCTTCGTAGACCGTCGACATTCGCGCGACTCCTGTCCTGCGGTGGGTTTTGAAGACGAACCGACGATAGGCACGTGACGCTCCGCGTTATGCGAGGGGCGCGGCCTGTTAATGTCTGTTAATGATCTGCGAGGATGCGCAGACGGGCGCCCGCAGAGCCTGCCTGGGGCCGAGGGACGCAAGCGTGGATGGGAGTGGGATGACCTGGGTCGCCAGGGCTGCACTGGCGGCCTTGCTGGCCTGCGGGAGCGGGGCTCGAGCGAGCAGTGACATCGTCGGCACCGCGGTGGACGTCTGGGAGGAAGCTCCGCTCAAGGACGTCCAGGTCTGGGCCCACTCGCCTTCCCAGGACGTGTCCCGGTTCGCGCGGACGGACGCGCAGGGCAGATTCCACTTCGCCCAGCTTCCTCCGGGGACCTACTCGCTCCTGTTCTCCACGGAGCAGGACAGGTCACGGCACCGCTACCGGGTTCTCCGGAAGGAGGACGTCCTGCTGCGGGACGGAGTCACCCTTCGCGTCGACGCGGCGCTGGTGGAGGAGTCCGGCACCATGATCTGCTTTGGGGGGCGCGACCGGGATGTGAACAGGTCGAGGACGGACTGGTCGCTCACGCCTTCGTACCTCGGGGGCTTCGCGGTGGGACGGTCCACGCCGGTGCAGGGCGCGGTGCGCTCGCTCGACGGACTCCTCGCGCTCGCGGCGGGGGGGCGCACGGACGCCTCAGGAGCGGGCATCTCCTTCCATGGCGCCTCCGCCTTCGAGAATCGCCATGTCCTGGAGGGGATCTCCACCAGCGATCCCTCGTTCGGAACCAATGCCCTTCCGCTCAGCACGGAGCTGCTCGGGTCCTTCCTCCTGACGACGGGGGGATACACTCCGGAGATGGGCCGCGTCTCCGGTGGCCTCATCGAGGCGACGCTCCCCACGGACGCCACTCCCCTCGTGGACCTCGCGACCCTCGACACCGTCGAATACGACGACGCCCTCGAAGCCGCCAAATCCCTCCATGGCTCCGTCTTCGGCTCCTGGGCGCCGGGTGTGTTGGAGGGCCCGCGCGCGTCCGACACGGGCACGCTCCAGCACCTGGGGGACTTCGGGGCCACCGTCGGTGGACCGCTCATCCCGGAGCGTTTGTCCTTCTTCGCGGGCGTCACCCCGGCACTCAGCCGCGTGGCGACGCCCCGGTCCGCGCAGCAGGGCGAACCCTCACGCTTCACCGACCAGCGCAGCGTCCAGGCCCTGGCGAAGCTGACGTATTCGCCCAGCCTGGCCCATGTCCTGTCGCTGTCCTGGGTCACCACGCCCGCTTCCCTGAGAGGCGCCAGTCCCCCCGTGGGGGATGCCTGGACGGGAAGCGGATCCGACAGCACCACCACGCTGATGGCGCTGGGGTATTCAGGGTACCCGGGCCCCGTGCAGGTGGATGCACGGGTGGGCTGGCTGCGACAGCAGGGCTCCGACGCGGCCTTCCCTCATGAACGGGAGCGCCTCCAGGCCAATGCCCGCACCACGTACCGGCTCAAGGCCCTGGGCGCGCATGTCTTCCGCGCGGGGGCCGACGCGGAGTTCCTGCGTGATGCGCCCCTCGGAGCGAGCGCGACCAGCCAACAGGTCGGGGTCTTCGTGCAGGACTTCTGGGACGTGCGCGACTGGTTCGCGGTCAATGGAGGGGTTCGCTACGACGTGCAGTGGTTGAGGGACACGGACGGCGGGCCCGCGCTTCGGCTCGGGCGCCCCTTCTCCCCGCGCCTGGGCGTGGTCCTGGACCCGTCTGGCAGGACCTTCTCGCGGTTCTTCGCTCACGTCGCGAAGGTCCAGGGGCCGGTCCTGCTGGGCCTGCTCACGCCCCCGTCCTCCCGTGTGTCGCTGGCGCCGGGGCTCGTGGCGCCGTCCTCCACGGAGTTCCTCGCGGGCGTGGAGCTGCCCCTCATGAGCGAGGACACGCTGGGCGCGACCTATACGCACCGCCGACTGGAGACGGGCCTCCGGTCGTTGAACCGCGACGACGGCGGCCTCGTCCTCGTCAATCCAGGGACGGGCCTGGGGGCGGACCTGCCGGAGGCGCGGCGCACCTACGAGGCGGTGATGCTGGAGTGGCGACGCACGCTCCGCTTCGGCTGGCAGGCCCAGGTCAGCTACACGTGGTCGCGGCTGCGCGGCAACGACGCGGGACTGATGCTGCTGTCGGATGCGCGGGGCGTGCCCCGGCTCGTCACCGACACCGAGGCCCGTGAGCCGGACGCCCTGCTGCCGGCGGACCGTACCCACATCCTCAAGGCGTTCGGCTCCCGGGAGTTCAAACACTCCCACCGCCTGAAGTCGGTCCTGGGCCTGTCCTATCTCGGAGGCTCCGGTACCCCCGTCGACGGTGTGGCCGAGCGCCTGCCGTGGAGCCACACCGTCAATGTCCATGTGGACGTGCGCTACCGCGTCGACCGCGTGGCCAATGCCTCCTTCAGCCTGGATGTCTTCAACCTGCTCAATGGCCAGGCGGAGACCCGTCTGGATGTCGCGGGAGCGCCCTTGCGGTACCCGCTTCCCCGGCAGGTGCGAATCGGGGTCCGGTACACCTTCTGAGCCTTCAGGGCGGAGCGTGGAGGGAGTGGGTCCTACTTCGCGGCGACCGTGGCGGACTCCACCTTCTGGATGAGCTCCCACTCCAGGTCGGTGTCGCGGGTCGTCGGGTACAGCCCCGCGTTCTGGATGACGTCGTTCTTGTACACGTTGCGGCCGTCGGCCTCGCGCGTCTGCGTGCGCTCATCGCGCTGGAAGTGGACGGTGCTCTGGCCGGGGACGCGCTCGACGCCCGTCACGGAGTAGCGCGCCCAGGTGGTGCCCAGGGACGTGGGGGTGCCGATGAGGAGCCACTCGGTCTGCGCGATGAAGCCTTCGCGGGAGCGCTCATCGAGGGTCTTGATGGAGAAGCCCTTGTCCTTGATCAGCGCGAGGGCCTCGGGCCAGACCTCCGCGAGGGGCTTGCGGTACACGTGGTCGCGCGCGGTGTCTTCCTGAGCGACCTGCTGGCGGACGGCGGCGCAGCCGGAGCCCGCCAGCGAGAAGACGGTGGATGCCAGCAACGCGGCGGTTCGGAAGGATGGCTTCATGGCGTTCCTGTTTCCTTGGGAAGGTGGCGCCAGGACTGTCCCTGGCGCGGGGCCCAAGCGCCAAGCCTCCGGACACGGTCGGGACGACTACCCTTCAAGACGCAACCATCCGCCGTGTCTTCGCCCAAGCCCGGAGGCCGACGCGCGCGGTTTCAGCACCGGCGCGCGCCGGCACGGGACTCCCATCAGCGCAGCGGCAGGTCCAGCCAGGACGGGCCGCGGAGCGACAGCTGTGCTCCGACGTTGTTGGCGCCCAGGTAGAGCGGGTCCTGGGTGTCCACGACGAGCGCGAGCTGGTGCAACGCCGCGACGTCATAGGCCGTGGCGGGGAACTTCAGGTCCAGGTCCACGGGGGTGCCGGGCGTGGCGCCGGTCCAGGTGAGCGGCACGTGGGTGATGAGGCCACCGAAGTCGCCGGTGACGTCATACAGGTACGCGACCACGGTCCCGGAAGAGGCGGACGGCGTGATGCGCAGGCGCAGGGTGGCCGAGCCACGGATGGCGATGGACCGGGTTGAAAGGGCCGACGTCCAGACGCCCGCGTTGAGGCGGTTGACGCCCGGCAGCCAGACGATGGGCGGAATGCCGGTCAGCGCCTGGAGCCCGTTGGTCAAGAGCGCCACGCCCGCGTCGGCGGTGGTGTCGAACGCCCAGACGGTCCTCGCGGCGCTTGAAGAGGGCGTGCCACCCAGCGTGCCGGTGCCATCCAGCAGGCGGATGGCGCCCAGTCCGTAGCGCTGCGTGCTGGAGGCGACGGCGGCCCATGACGCGTAGCCCTCCACCGCTCCGTTGTACGTGCGCAGCACGATGGGCGCCTCGTGGGTGATGCTGGGGTCCACGCCCGCGACGTGCGCGTCCATCCAGCGCGTGACGCTGCTCCAGACGTGGTTGGGAAGCCCGAACAGGCCGGTGGCCTCCACGACGGCGTGGTCACCCGGCGCGAGCTCCAGTCGCTTGGGCCCCGTGAGCTGGCCGTAGAACTCCACCAGCTGGTTGGGCGGAAAGAGGCTGTCGCCATAGGCGTTGGCGATGAGGATGGCGGGCGCGTTCGCGTTGATGCGGGACAGGTAGGTGCTCGCGGAGCGCACCCGGCCCCAGGCCTTGATGCCCGCGATGTCGCGGTTGGCGTAGTAGTTGTCGATGGTCGTGCGCAGCTCCGGGCCAGGCCTGCCCAGCAGCCGTGACGTGAAGTCCAGCAGGCCCACCGCCTGCGGTCGCCGGGTCTCCCCGCCGAACAGCGAGGCCACCAGGTCCGTCCAGCCGGACAGCGCGGCCACGGCCTTCACGCGCGGGTCGAACCCGGACGCGATGAGCGAGATGCCAGCGCCATACGAGACCCCCGCGAGGCCGATGCGCGAGCCGTCCGCGGACGTGTTCGCGAGCAGCCAGTCGATGATGCGCGACGTGTCCGCGATGTCCGCGGGGCCTGCCGTGTCGATGCCACCCCCCGAGGCCCAGAAGCCTCGCGGCGTATAGGACAGCGCCACGTAGCCCCGCTGCGCCAGCGCGCTCGCCTGGGCCAGGTACTCCAGGTCATTGAGCCCCCAGCTGGAGATGAAGACGATGGCCGGGTGCGGCCCCGGCGTCGTCGGCGCGATGTAGTTGGCCTTGAGCACGGTGCCGTCGCCCGCGGTGATGTCCACGAACTTGAAGCCGGTGGTCGGCACCGCGGCCACGACGGCACGCGCGGCCGTGGCCTGGACGGGAAGCGCGACGCCCGCGAACGGCGCGAGCAAGGCCAGCAGGAGGAACGGCAGCGGGAGGACCCGCGATGGAACACGCTGCGACATGGGACACCTCAAGTGGGGGAAGCCTTGAGAAGAGGGGAAGACCTCTAAGATTAGATAGAGGCGCACTCACGGTATGAGCAGATTGATTCCCGAATCAAGGCCCCGGCAGGGGTCCATCCCAATCGCAGACAAATGTTTCAAGGCATGGCAGGGCACCGTCGGTCCTGGTCGGTCCGAAGCCCGGGAGCCCCCGGCATCCACGGAAGACTCTTCATTCCTGCGGGCTTTGTCGTGCCTCGAACAGGTCGCGGATCCGCGCGCCCCTCGCACGGCGTCAGCGGCTTCCACGCGTCCACCGGGAGCCGCGCGAACACGGCTTTCTTCGCGAGTGAACGAGGTGTTTTCCGCTCTCGTTGGTGATGTTGATGAACACTGGAAACCCGCACGCACGCCTGTCATCGTGTGGGACTGCGCGTCGCGGTGGCGACGTTGAAGGGGCGTGAAGGCGGAAGTCGGTCAAGGTTGGGCGGACTGAACGTATTGAGTAGCAGGGCGGAAAATTATCCCGTCCCGGGGCTGTAAAAACTCCCCGAAACCGAAGGGTGTCTCCGGATGCGCTGGAACACGGGTCGCGAAGGAGTGTCGGAAAAGCGAAGCGGATCAACCGTTTGGCGCGACCGTCCGCGCAACCCTGAAAATCCCGGGTCCTGGCACACCGCTGGCATCCGCTCCTGACGCTGTCCCAACCCCCGCTTCGCTTCGGCAGGTCCCGGTCCCCCTCCGTGCTCGCTTCGTCGTCCTTCACCTGTTCCTGTGGTCAGCCCCACTCCGACGCGGAGGCGTGTCCCACGCTGATGCGGGGGCTCGACACCGGTGGCACCCTGCTCTACGCGGGCACGCCTCCTCCGGGACCGGTCGCGGCGCTGCCCCTGACGCCTTCGCCCCTGTCGTCGCCCACGCCCATCGTCCCGTCGCTGGTGGGCCAGGAGTTCGGCCGCTTCCGCGTGGTGCGCGAGCTGGGGCGCGGCGGCATGGGCACGGTGTTCCTCGCGGAGCACACGCTCATCCAGAAGCGCGTGGCCATCAAGGTGCTGCACGCGCACCTGGCGCAGGCGCCGGAGCTGGTCGCGCGCTTCCTGTCCGAAGCGCGCACGCTCACGCTGGTGCAGCACGAGAACGTCGTCACGCTCTACGACCTGGACTCGCGCGACGGTCGCCCGTACCTGGTGATGGAGTACCTGGAGGGGGACAGCCTGGCCCAGTTCGCGCGCGGCCCCATGGCCCCGGCGCTGGTGGTGGACCTGATGACGCAGGTGTGTGACGCGCTGGGCGCCGCGCACGCGCACGGCATCGTCCACCGCGACCTCAAGCCCGCGAACGTCTTCCTCGTGCCTGGCCCCGGTGGCCGGCACCGCGTGAAGCTGCTCGACTTCGGCATCGCCAAGCTGCTGTCCCGGCCCGCCGGTGAGATGACCACGGAAGTGGGCGTCCTGCTGGGCACGCCGGAGTTCATGGCCCCCGAGCAGTGCGGCGACGGGCTGGTGGATGCCCGCAGCGACATCTACGCGGCGGGCGTGCTGGCCTACCTGCTGCTGACCGGGCAGGTGCCCTTCTTCGGCCGCACCGCGGCGGAGATCCTCGTCGGCCACCTGCAGAAGGAGCCGGTGCCGCCGCACGAGGTGTGCGCCGCCGTGCCGCAGGCCCTCTCCAAGGTGCTGCTGCGCGCCCTGGCCAAGCGCCCCGAGCACCGCTTCGCCTCCGCCGCGGAGCTGAAGGCCGCCCTGGAGGCCTCGCTCGCCCCGCCGCCCGCGCCGCAGGTGCCGAAGCTGTCCGCGCTCCTGCGCGGCACGGGCGCGCAGGCCTCCCTGGAGCTCCAGGGCGAGTGGGTGGGCCGCACCGGCCTCTTCTTCCCGCTGGCCTCCCCTCCGCCCGCGCTCCTGTCGGACGTGTCGCTGCTGCTCCGGCTGCCCGGCGGCGAGCTGCCCTGCACCGCGCAGGTGGTGCGCCATGTGACGGCCGAACAGGCCCAGGCGTGGCACATGTCCCCGGGCTTCGGCGTGCAGCTGCGCGACAGCGGCCCCGGCTTCCAGGCCTCGCTCGCCCAGCTGCGCCACGCCACGCGCCCCCTGTCCGCGCAGGCCGGGGCGGCCGCCGCCCTGCCCACGCCGGAGGACACCCAGGCGGAAACCGTCCTCCAGGCTTTCCGTCGCCGGCTCGCCGGGGACCCGTACGCGGTGCTGGAGCTGCCGCGCGACGCCACTCTGGAGTCGGTGCGCACCGCCGCCCAGCGCGCGCGCGGGGCCCTGGAGCTGCTCAAGGCCCGCCCGCTGTCGGACGCCCAGCGCGCCCAGGTGGAGCGCGCCCTGGAGCGCGTCGCAGGGGCCCTCCACACGCTGGGACACGTGGAGCGCCGCGTGGAGTACGACGCGACGCTGGGCAACGTGGAGGGCATCGAGCGGTGCCTCGCCGCGGGCCTCACCGCCACGATGCTGGAGCAGTGCCGCCGCCGCTTCCTCGCGGGCAACACCGGCCGCGAGGGCCGCGCCGCCGTGCACCGGCTGTCCGGGGACGCGCTGGCGTCGGTGGGCCGGCTGGAAGAGGCGCTCGCCGCCTACGAACAGGCCGTCCGCGCGGACCCCCTGGACCTGGAAGGCCTCAAGCGCTGGCGCTTCCTCCGGGCCCGGGTCCAGGGCTCGGCTGCTCCCCGGTAGGGGGGCCGGCCCCGCATCTGGAGTGGGGTCGCCTTGCGTATGGGAGGGGAGTCCTCGTTAATCCTCTCCTCTTCCATGGCTTCCGAACCCGACGACAAGCTTCCGCCCCAGGGGCGGTTCAACCGCCTGCGCAAGCTGGCGGGCCTCTCCATGCACGTGGGCTCGGAGGTGCTCAAGACGGGCGCCAAACACCTCGCGGGCTCCAGCCCGTCTGAGCTGCTCAGCCTGGGCACCGCGGAGAAGCTGGTGGCCACGCTGGGGGAGATGAAGGGCGCGGCCATGAAGCTGGGCCAGGCGCTCTCCATGGACCAGGACCTGCTCACGCCCGAAGTGCGGCAGATGCTGGCGAAGCTGCAGAACCAGGCGCCCGCCATGTCCTACGCGCAGGTGTCGCGCGTGGTGAAGGAGGAACTGGGCGCGCCGCCGGAGGAGCTGTTCCGCGAGTTTTCCCGTGAGGCGCTGGCCGCCGCGTCGCTGGGGCAGGTGCACAAGGCGGTGCTGCACGACGGCCGCGCGGTGGCGGTGAAGGTGCAGTACCCGGGCATCGACGCGTCCATGGTCCACGACATGGACAACCTGGGCCTGGTCGTGAAGACGGTGTCGAAGACGTCGCGGATGATGGACGGCACCGCGTACTTCCAGGAGTTCCGCGACGAACTCATGCTGGAGCTGGACTACCGCCGCGAGGCGATGCTCGCCGCGGGCTTCGCCCAGAGCGTGGCGAAGCTGCCGGACCTGTACGTGCCGCAGGTCATCGTGGACCGGAGCGCCCGGCGCGTCCTCACGCTGGAGTTCCTGGAAGGCCAGACGCTCAAGGACTGGGTGACGACGTCCCCGGACAACGCCGCGCGCTTCCGCGTCGCGCGCCAGCTCATCCGCGCCACCTACGGGCCCTTCCTGGACGCGGGGGAGATCCACGCGGATCCGCACCCGGGCAACTTCATG
Source organism: Corallococcus sp. CA047B (assembly GCF_003612065.1). NCBI lineage: Bacteria > Pseudomonadati > Myxococcota > Myxococcia > Myxococcales > Myxococcaceae > Corallococcus > Corallococcus sp. CA047B. Next base: position 14,535 of record NZ_RAWD01000030.1, on the reverse strand, counting down.
GTGATGCCGGACGGGCGCATGGGCCTCTTGGACTTCGGCTCCATCAAGCGCTTCAGTCCGGGCTTCGTCGCCTCCAACCGCCGCATGTTCCACCAGGCGCTGCGACTGGAGACGCTGGACGTCCTGGCCCTGTGCCGGGAGGTCGGCTTCACGGTGGAGTTGCCGGAGCCGGAGGCGGAGGCGCTCTTGCGCGAGGTGCTGCACATCGCCGGGCGGCCCATGCGCGCGTCGCCGTATGACTACGGCACCTGCGACATCAACCGCGACCTGCGCAACCACTTCACGCGCAACGCCGCGCGCTTCCTGCGCATCAAGCCGCCCCCGGAGGCGATGATGTTCTTTCGCGCCACCGGCGGGCTCGCGCAGAACCTGCGCCTGCTGGGCGCGCACGGCGACTTCCGGCAGGTGTTCCTGGAGGTCGGCGCCCTCGTGGAGGCGTGAGGGCGCGCGGGGACGGCGCTACTTCGCGGGGGCCTCGGCGGCGCGCGGGCGCTTGTGCAGCCGCTCCAGCTTGCGCGCCAGGTCCGCGCCCTGCGTGCTCTTGGACAGGTAGCCGTCCGCGCCCGCCGCCAGCGCCAGGGCGCGCAGCTTGGCCTCGTCGGAGGCGGAGTAGAGGACGAAGCGCGTGTGTTCCGGGGCCTGCTGCCGCGCCAGCGCCAGCACCTTGTCGCCGCTGAGCGCCGGGATGTTCACGTCCAGGAGCACCAGGTCCGGCGCGGTGGTGCGCACCAGGTTGGAGACCCCCAACGACGAGCGGTGCGTGCGCACCTCGAAGTTGTAGGAAGACAGCGTCCGCTCGGCCAGCGCGAGCTGGTCCGGGTCATCGTCCACGATGAGGACGCGAATCTTGGACTCCGACGACATGGTGGCTCCCCCTGGAACCGACAGTTGGGGTGTCCCGATCACGCCGCCCCAGAGACCAGCGCGTCAGGCACCCCCGGAGTATCGCCCAAGCGTCTCCCGCCTGACCAGCGTCCCTGGAATTTTCTGGAATGTTTCATCCTGGATGGGGCCCCTGTACCTGGAGGGTCGGGCCGTTCGTGCCGCTCATCGTTCACTTCTCGTGGATCGCCTCCCACGAGGACTCCCGATGTCCACCCAGGACGTCGTCTCCAGGTTGCGCCAACGCAGCCAGCGCCTGGCCGGCCGCCAGCACTCCCAGGGATGACGCGGAGTGCGGCCGGGCGCTCGGCGATGGACGCCGCGCCCACGCGAATGCCCTCTGCGTGGACCGTCCCGTGCTGTCGCAATGACAGACACCGGGAGTCCCCCGTGGCTGGCACGGGGGACCCTGGCGTGAAGCGATGAAGCCGGGCTGCTTCAGGGCGCCAGCGCGGGGTCCGTCTCCGCGTCGTGCCGGGGCTGGCCCAGGTGTTGGAGGAACCATTCCCCGGCGAGCTCGGCCACCCGCTCCAGCTCCGCGTCCTCCTGGAAGTGGTGGGTCGCGCCCGGGATGATCTCCATGTGCTTCTGGGCCTGGAGGTCGGCGTAGGCCCGGCGGTTGATGTCCAGGCCCAGCGTGTCCGCGCCGCCCACCAGCAGCAGCGTGGGCGCCCGCACCCTGGGGAGCACCGCGCCGGCCAGGTCGGGCCGGCCGCCCCGGGAGACGACGGCGCCCACCAGCTCCGGACGGCTGGCCGCGGCGGACAGCGCCGCGCCCGCGCCGGTGTGCGCGCCGAAGTAGCCCACGCTCAGGCCGGTGGTGTGGGGTTCGCGTTGCAGCCACCGCGCCGCGCCCGCCATGCGCAGGCCCAACAGGCCCATGTTGAAGCGCAGCTGTCGCGTGCGGCGCTCCTCCATCTCCTCGCTGGTGAGCAGGTCCAACAGCAGGGTGCCCAGTCCCATCGCCTGGAACAGGCGCGAGGTCTGCGCGAGCCGGGGACTCTGGCGGCTGCTGTCGCTGCCTCGCGCCAGCACCACCACGCCCCGAGCGCCCGCGGGCACCGCCAACCGCCCCCGCAGGAGGACGGCGTCATCCACCGGCACCATCACCTCGCGCTCCAGGTGCGTGCGCGCCGCCGGTGTTCCTCCCCGTGTCGCGGGAGCTTCCCGCTGCTGCTCCGACGACGCGTGGTCCTGCCGTGCTGCCCTCAACCCCGTTCGTGACCGGGGACCTGTCATACAGGCTCCTCCCGTCTGCGTTTGGCTGACCTGCGACTGAGGGCAAGTTGAGCACCCGCCCGGCCGCTGTGACCTGTCGGAAGGTCCAGGTTGTCCGCCGTCCGACACCGCATTGTAGGGAGGGAGGAGGCCCGGGGGAACGACCCACCCCGGAGGGTGGGGCCGCTGTCGGATTTCAGGGCTTCGTGGCCACCACGAGCTCGAAGGGGCCGGGCCGCACGTGCGCGTCGCGGAAGCCCGCGGCGGTGAGCGCGTCCAGGTAGAACTCCACCTCGCGCAGCCGGCTGGAGCACGCGTCCACGCCGATGAGGAAGTAGGACCAGAAGAACTGCGCCGCCAGTCGCTCCGGCGTGCGGAACTCCTCGCAGATGAGCACGCGGCCCCCGGAGGGCAGCGCGGCGAAGGCGGCCTGCATCAACTGGCGCGCCACCTCCGCGGGCCAGTCGTGGAGCACGCGCACGAACGACAGCGCGTCGTAGCCCTGCGGCAGCGGCTCGCGCAGGAAGTCCCCGCCCACGAAGCCCAGGCGCTCTTGCGGCAGCCCCGCGCGCTCGCGCGTGCGCGTGACGAGCGCCTCGGTGGCGGGCAGGTTGTAGACGTCCACGGAGAGCGCCGCGTGTTCGCGCAGCAGGTGCTCCGCGAGCGTCCCGTCACCGCCGCCCACGTCGAGCAGCCGCGCCCCGGAAGGCCACAGCGCGCCCGCGTGCGCGCGGAACGTCTCCAGGATGGGGCCCAGGCCCGCGGCCATGCTGGCCTCGAAGCCCTCCACCTGTTCGGGCGTGCGCGGAGGCCAGTCGAAGGAGGCGGCGGACATGGAGTGCTGTCCGCGCAGCACCTCCGGAAGCCGGCCATGCAGCGCCTTCCAGTCGTACTTCTCCCGGTCGCGCTCCAGCGCGCGAGGCCCCAGCACCGCCTCCGCCGCCGCGCGCAGCCCTGCCACGCCCCGGTAGCGCGTGTCCTCCAGCGCGTCGGTGGGCTGTTCGCGCTGCACGAGCCCCAGGCTCTCCAGGCAGTCGAGGAACTTGTACAGCCGCTGCGGCACGAAGCCGTGCCGCGTGGCCAGCGTCCCCAGCGTCACCGGCCCGGGCTCCAGTTCGTCCAGGAGGCCCAGTCCCAGCGCCGTCTCCACCACGTCCAATGCGCGCGCGCCGTTGAACAGCAGGTGCAGCAGGGCACGCGGCGACGTGGGCTCGCGCGGGGGAAGGGCGGAAGGGGAGGATGACAGCGCCGCGCTCATGCGGCCTCCTTGCGCTGCTCTTGGAGGAGCGCGTCCATGAAACCGTCCACTTCTTCCAGCGTATTGTAGAAGTGCGGCGCGACGCGCAGGAAGCCCCGGTGGCTGCAGATGAAGCCGCGCGCCACCAGCCGCTGCATCACGCTCACGTCGCCGGGGAAGCTCAGCGCCACGATGCCGCCGCGCTGGTGCGGTTCGCGCGGCGTCACCACGCGCAGGCCCGCTTCATCCGCGCGGGCCATCACCCGCGACGTGAGCTTCAACGAGTGCTCGCGCACGGCGGTGATGCCCACGCCCTTCAGGAGCTCCAGCCCCGGCCGCGACAGCAGCACCATCAGCGGCGCGGGCGTGCCGCCCATCATCCGCCGTGCATCCGGCGCCCAGTCCTCCGCGGCCTGGAAGGCCAGCGGCGTCGCGCCGGCCAGCCACCCGGTGCTCGCGGGCCGGAGCGTGGGCAGCAGCTCCGGACGCACATACAGGAAGGCGGCCTCGGAGCCGCCCAGCCACTTGTGCGCGCCGCCCATGAGGAAGTCCACGTCCAGCGCGCGCACGTCCACGGGCACCGTGCCCACCGACTGGTACGCGTCCGTGGCGATGAGCGCCCCGGCCGCGTGCGCCGCCTTCGCCACGCGCGCGATGTCCAGCAGCGCGCCAGTGGAGAACGCGGCGTGCGACACGCAGACCAGCCGCGTGCGCTCGTCGATGGCCGCCTCCAGCGCGGCCTCATCCACGCGGCCGTCGCGCGACGGCACCACCACCAGCTCCGCTCCGTAGCGCGCGAAGCCCTTCCAGATGAAGGGCACCGTGGGGAACTCCAGGTCGGTGACGACGACGCGGCGGCGCTCGCCGCTGAAGTCCAGGCAGGTGCCCAGGCGCGACAGGTGCGCGCTCAGGTTCAAGTCCAACGCCACGGACGCGGGCGGCGCGTTGATGAGTTCCGCCACCGCGTCCGCGTAGCCCTGCATCTGGGACAGCCATTCATCCCAGACGGCGTCGCGCCACGTGCGCATCGTGGTCCAGTACCGCGCGAGCACGCCCTCCACGGCCCGGGGCATCGCCCCGGTGGAGTTGCTGTTGAGGTAGGTGCAGGTTTCAAGCAGGGGATACTCCGCGCGCAGGGCCCCCGGGAGCACCCCTCCGCTCACGTCTGGTTCCTCAGCTCGTGGGGATGGGGATACGCGGTCGGCGCGCCGTGGGCGTGCATCGGGGCCGGTGCGCCGTGGGCGTGCATCGCGGCCGCCGCGTCGTGGGCGTGCATCGCGGTCGGCGCGCCGTGGGCGTGCATCATCGGGCATCCGCCCCCGCGAGGCGCCGCGTGCGCATCCGTCCCGCGCGCCGCGCCCGTCGCGTAGCCCCCCTCGCGCTTCCAGCTGTTGGTCATCTCCACGCGCACGTCCCACAGCGCGCGGAACAGCGGCAGGGTCATGCGCCCGGCCAGCACCTGCGTGGGCAGGCCGTCCAGCGCCTTCACCGAACGGTCCACGCCGATGGTGCGGCGCACCAGCTGGAAGTGCGCGTACAGCCAGCCCTGGAAGGCCTCGTCCATGGTGACCAGGTTCTCGCAGACGTGCTTCAGATCCTCGTGCCCCCCGGCCGTGTAGATCTGCATCAGCGTCACATTCCGCCGCTCCAGCATCCGCTCCATCGCGGACTCCAGCCCCGTGGCCGCCAGCCGGAACGTGTTGTAGCCCGGCGACTCCTGCCCGCTGCCGTTGCCCAGGCTGCGGCGGATGACCTGGTACGCCTCCGGCGTCATCGTCTCCAGGATGGCCATCTCAGAGGTGATGCACTGGAGGATGCGCTGCACCCGAGCCAGCCGGGCGACCACGGCCCACAGCGCGTCCCGGTCCAGCTCCGCCACCACTTCCACGATCTCCCGCGACGCCAGCTTCAGGTACAGCTCCTGGGACTGGTGGACGATCTGGAACATCAGCTCGTCGTGCGACACGCGCTCCGCTTCCGCGGACTGCAGGCCCAGCAGCGTCCCCGTGTGCAGGTAGCGCTCGTAGTCCAGCTCTCCCTTGCCCACCCACTTCTTCAGCATCGGGTTGAAGAGCGGCTGAGTCAGCTCGTGCTTCAGTTTTTCCGCGTGGCTGTAATCAGTGGACATGAACATAGCTCCCTCCGGGGTGCAGGAACGTATGAGTGCTGGGTGGAATGCGCCCCGGTTCGGCGGGAACAGTGAGCGCGGAAAACTCTAGAAGCGACTACCTTACAGGGCTTTCTGTAGAGTTCAAGATGTCAGCCCTACTTGGTTATCACTTTCCGAGATTTTTCTCGCACTGCAAGGCAGGGTGGCCCGAGGGGTCGGGCGCACCCAGGGTGCTGCTCACCCCTCAACAGGTGAGGGATTCCGGCCCGGCGTAGCGGGCCGGGGCTTCAGGCGCATCGCGTTGAGCTTCTGGGCCAGGTCGGCGCCCTGCACGCTCTTGGAGATGTAGCCGTCCGCGCCGGAGGCGATGGCCAGCGAGCGCAGCTTCGCCTCATCTGACGCGGAGTAGAGGATGAAGCGGGTGCCGGGGGGGGCGTACTGGCGCGCCAGCCCCACGACCTTGTCGCCCTTGAGGGCGGGGAAGTTCACGTCGATGAGCACGAAGTCCGGCTCGGACGCGCGCACGATGTTGGACACACCCAACGCGGACGTATGGGTCTGCACTTCGAACCCGTACGCGCTCAGCGAGCGCTGCACGAGGTCGAGCAGGTCCGGGTCGTCGTCCACCACCAGGACGCGCGGTTTTGGTTCAGCCATGGCTTCTCCCTAGGTACTGACGAATCGTCTCGATCAACTGATCGCGATCCAGGGGCTTGGTCAGGTAGGCCGTGCAGCCGGCCGCCTGGGCCTTGTCCTGGTATTCGCGCCCCGCGTGGGCGGTGACGGCGATGACGGGCACATTCTGCCCATCCGGCAACGCCCGGAGCCTGCGGGTGACTTCCCAGCCGTCGAGTCTCGGCAGGGACAAATCCATGAGGATGAGGTCCGGCACGTCGGCTTTCGCGCGCTCCAGGCCCTGCTCGCCGTCCTCCGCCTCGATGAGGTCATACAGCCCGCCCAGGTAGCGGCGGACGATGTCGCGGTTCTGCTCGCTGTCCTCCACGTACAGCACGCGGGGCAGCTTGCCGGCGCTCGCGGCCCGCTGGGACATGAGCAGGCCCTTGGCCTGGGAGATGACGTCCTCCAGGGCCGTGCCGCCCTTGCGCACGAAGCCGGCGAAGCCGTCGCGCAGGAGCGTCTCTTCCTCGCCGGTGAGCGTCTTGCCGGTGAGCACCACCACCGGCACGGACAGCTTCTCCGCGCGCAGCCGGCGCAGCACCTCGAAGCCGTCCAGGTTCGGCATCATCAGGTCCAGCACCACCAGCGACGGCGGGGACACGCGCGCCTTGAGCAGCGCGTCCTCGCCGTTGCGCGCCTCGTTGGTGGAGAAGCCCGCGCGGCGCAGGTTGCGGCTGACCAGTTCGCGCGTGGCCGCGTCGTCGTCCACCACCAGCACGTCGCCCGTGGCGGCCGTGGCGCCCGCGGAGGCGAGGCTCTTCTGCACCACCTCCACCAGCCGCTCCGGCTCCACCGGCTTCACCAGGTACTCGCACGCGCCCAGGCTGAAGCCGCGCGCGCGCTGCTCCTCCACGGACACGAGGATGACCGGGATGCCCGCCAGGCCCGGCTCGCTCTTGAGCTGGCTCAGCACCGACCAGCCGTCCATCCGGGGCAGGTGGATGTCCAGCAGGATGGCCTGCGGCTTGAGCTCCCGCGCGAGCTTCAGCGCGGCGATGCCGTCATCCGCCGTCACCACCTTGAAGCCCGCGGGCTCCAGCTGTCCCGTGACGAGCTGCTGGATGAGCGGATCATCATCCACCACCAGCACCGTGCTGCCCGGCCGCGCCATGGGCGCGAGCTTCTGCGCCACGTCCTGGATGGGGACCAGCCGCTCCGTCGCATGCGGGCTGTTGGCGCCCACCGTGGTCGCCAGCACGTCCGGCAGCCGCACGGTGAAGGTGGAGCCCCGGCCCAGCGTGCTCGTCACATCCACCGTGCCGCCCAGCACGCGCGTCAGTTCGCGCACGATGGCGAGCCCCAGCCCCGTGCCGCCCACCTTGCGCGTGGTGGAGCCGTCCACCTGGCGGAACTTCTCGAAGATGAAGGGCAGCTGGTCCGCGGGGATGCCCACGCCGGTGTCCTCCACCGTCATCAGCATCTCCCCCGAACCCGCGGGCACCACCGTGAGGGCGACCTCGCCCGTGTCGGTGAACTTGGCCGCGTTGCTCAGGAGGTTGAGCATGATCTGCCGCAGCTTGAGCGCGTCCGTGCGCACCTCGTGCGCCTCCGGGTCCACGTGCACCGTGAGGGCGACGTCCTTGCCCTTCAGGTACTCCTTCACCGTGGCCATGCACTCGTCGGCCAGCTCCTGCACGTCCACCGGTTCGGTGACGACCTCCACGCGGCCGGCTTCAATCTTGGACAGGTCCAGGATGTCGTTGATGAGCGCCAGCAGCGTCTTGGCGTTCGTCTTCACCACGTTGAGGTCGCGCCGGCCGTGCGGCGTCAGGCGGCTGCCCTCCTCGCGCATCAACAGGTCGCAGTAGCCGATGATGCCGTTGAGCGGGGTGCGGATCTCATGGCTGAAGTTCGCCAGGAACTCGCTCTTGAGCCGCACGGCGCCTTCCGCCTCGCGCGCGCGCTCCTCCTCGTTGCGCTTGGCGACGGAGAGCTCCTGGGCCAGACGGTCCAGGTCCTCGTTCTGCTGACGGATGATCTCCATCTGCAGCGCGCGCTGCTGGTAGCTGGCCAGCGACCGGGCGGACACCGCGCGCGTCTTCTTGATCTCCTCCAGGCTGGCGGCCAACTGGAGGTTCGCGGCCTCCAGCTCCTCCTTGGAGGCGCGCAGCATGGCCTCGTTCTGCTTGCGCTCGGTGATGTCGTCGGTGACGCCCATCACGAAGCGCGCGATGCCGTGCTCGTCCAGCAGGGGAATCTTGCGCGTGGCGAAGATGCGGTCCTCGCCGTCCGCGCGGGCCACCTCCTCGAACGTCTTCATCTTCCGGGTCTCGAGGATCTCCGTGTCGATGGCGACGAACGAGTCCGCCTGGTCATGCGGGAAGTAGTCGTGGTCCAGCTTCCCCAGCAGCCATTCCTTGGTGACCTTGAAGGCGTCCGCGAACGTCTTGTTGGCCACCACCAGCCGGCGCGTCTGGGCGTCCTTCACGAACAGCACGAAGGGCAGCGCGTCGATGATGTTGCTCAGCAGGTAGTTGGTCCGCTTCAGCTCCACGCCCGTCGCCTGGTGCTGGGCGCGCTCGGCGTGCAGGCGCAGCTCGCGCGCGACGACGAAGGGCAGGTGTCCGTAGCGGTCCTCGGTGACGTAGTCGAGCGCCCCCAGCCGCATGGCGGTGTCCAGCGTGGCCGGGTTCCACGCGGGCGAACTCACCACGAACGAAAGCGACAGCCCGCGCTGCTGCCACGTCGCGTGGACGGCTTCCCAGGACAGCCCCGGCACTTCCGTGCCCACGAGCACGAGCGCGTAGGGCCGCGCCAGGGCCTGCTCCAGCGCCGCCTGCGAGCACGCCTGCTCCAGCGTGAGCATGGAGAGGATGTCCTCGCGCTCCAGCGCGTCGCGCATGGCGCGCGTTTCGCGCTCGCTGCCCACCAGGAGCAACGACAAGGTGTACCCCAGCGGTGCTTCCGCGAGCGCCACGTCGAACGGTTGGTTGGCCATGTGTCTAGTTGGAACCGAACGCCAGCACGGTCAGCGTGGTGTTGATGTGGAAGCCTGAGTAGATCTCGAACTGCACGTTCATCCCAGCAGCGGACGGTGCGAGCTTCAACGCTTCGGAGAGCTGGGGCACCACACCGGTCGCGTTCGCGTACCACATGCGTCCGCTGCAGTGGAACAGGAGGGCGGCCTGGGGGTTCTGGACCCGCCTGGGCAGCTCCTCGGCGAAGAAGTCGCGCGTCATACCCGCCAGGTCGCCTGCCTTCATCAAATCCAGCTCGCTTCCCTCCTCCAGCAGGTTGGCGAACAGGATGGAGCCGTCCTCCAGGGGCCGCCACGCGGCGCGGATGAAGTACTCGCGGCCCACCTTCAGCGCGGTGGGGCGCACGGCGAAGCCCTTGGGCTTGCCGAACTCCAGCTCGTCCGGGGTGACGCCCAGGATTTCGGCGTAGCGCTTGGCGGCCGGGAAACCGTCGATTTCGAGCGCGCGCGTGTGCGTCTCATCCACCTTGGTGATGGTGAGCCGCTGGCCGGTGGGCACGTACCAGTGCGAGCGCAGCGCGGCCCAGGGCGCGTTCGTCTTGAAGAGGGCCACGAGCACGCCGTCGCCGGCCACTTCGCCATCCACGTGGATGAGCGCGGACTGGCGCGAGGGGTCCGGCTCCGAGTCGCTGGCGCCGCCGCCCACCAGCACCAGCGTCTGGTTCTTCTCCAGGATGCCCAGCAGCAGCTCTTCTTTTTTGTAGCGGAAGCCGTCGTCAATCACGAGGCCCACGTACCGGCGCGCGTCCAGGTCCTGCTGGCGCACGCCCAGCTCCTCGCACGCGCGCTTGATGGCCTGGGCGCCCGCGGCGATGGCGTCGCCGGTGAGGCCGCTGCCCAGGCCCAGGCCCACCTCGAAGTCGCCGGACAGCGCGCCCAGCACCACGCTGTTGGTGTGGATGCCGTTGTTGTCCAGCTCCCCGGCCGTGGTGGCGCCCACGAGCCGGGTGTCCTTGGGCAGCCGCTCCCGCACCGCGCGGTTGAGCGCGCGCTGGTCGCGCTGGCGGGAGGCGAACAGCGTGACCAGCTTCGGCGGGGGGCCGTGAAGCTGTCGTAGGAGGTCCTCCGCGGCGGCGACTGGATCCGTGAGGGTGGAGCGAGCCGTCTGCATCTTCACGCTGGCCATGGAGGACCTTCCCTTGCGAACCGGGCTTGGGCGGCTAGAGGCCGCTGCCCGGGTGTGTCTTGTGACAACTGCCGGTGCACTGCTGGAACGATTCGCGACCGCCACCGACATACATGCTTTCGATGGGGCCGAAGGACTTCACGTGGCTGTCCGGATAGCTCTTGTGGCACGACAGGCAGGCGGCCTTGCTGGTGCGCTGGGTGGTCTCCTTGTCCAGGTGGCAGGAGGAGCACTTCTCCAGGGGCGCGTCGAAGCGGTTGGAGCGCGAGTGGATGAAGTGCGTGCGCACGAAGATGGGGCCTTCCAGTTCGAAGCCCAGCGGAGCATGGCACGACGCGCACGCGGCGCGGTTGTCGTTCGCATGCAGCACGGTGCCCAGCTCGCCGCCCTTGCTGTGGCAGCTGTTGCAGGGACCGGTGGTCAGCCTGGCCTCGGTGTGGGTCTTGGTACCCACCTGGATTTCGATGGTGCGGGAGGCGGGCAGGTCCTCGCCCAGGAACACGCGGCGGCCCTTGGCCGTCACCAGGTACGTGCCCGGCTTGGCGTCCGCGGGCAGGTGGTAGGTCCAGGTGTCGCTCACGGGCGCGTCCCAGCGGCCGTCATTGGGGAAGAAGGCGCCGCCGAAGAGCTTGTTGGCGGGCGGGAAGGTCATGAACTGGGCGTAGACGCCGTCGCGCGCCGGGGTGGCGATGGTCTGCACGTCCTGGGAGTCGTCGAGGAACGCGTCCAGGTCGACGATGCTCCGGATGGGCTTGATGTCCTGCGCAGGCCCGATGAGCTGCGTCATCATCATCCGTTCACGGTGCTTGCGGCGGTAGTACGTGGCGGTCGGGTCGAAGAAGGCCTGATAGTACTGGATCCCGGCGGGGTGGCCGGGAGCACCCGGCGGTGCGACCTCATTGTAGGTTGGAAGGCTGCCCGCGGGGTGCAGCCGCTTGCCCTTTCCGTCCTTCAGGGTGAGCTGGAAGGTGACATCCGACCCGGGGGCATACGTGCCGTCCTTGCGGGGCGCCGTCAGGGGCTTGATGTCGATGGCGAAGCCGTAGTCGTACGAGGGCGACGCCACCTGCTGCACGGGGATGTAGTAGGGGGCGAACGGCCGCAGGCTCCAGCGCAGGCGCAGGCCCTTCGTCTTGGACGTGAAGGTGAGGGTCTGCTTCTTCGCGTGCTCGTACGCGTTGCGCACCTCCACCAGCGCCTCCTCCTCGAAGGCCTTCGCGCCCGAGCAGTCCGTGAGGCTGCGACAGTCGCGCGTCCACTGGATGGCGCGCAGACGGCGGATGAAGAAGTCGTCGCGCTCCGTGCGGCGCGTCTCCTCGCTGCCGATGTTCAGCAGCACCGGCGGACCGGTGAGGATGCCGCGCGCGTCCACGGGCTCCACGGTGAAGAGGCTGGTCGCCTTCATCCAGGCCGCGTCGCGGTAGAAGCGGCGGCGGGTGAAGGTCCCGTCCGGGTTGGACAGGCCGACGAACTCCTCGTCCGCCTGGCGCACACCGCCCCACCCGATGGCCAGGAAGTCGCTGTTCTGGCGCAGGCCGTTCACGCCCTCGTCCACGGTCGCGTTGATGGAGGCGCGCAGGTCGATCTGGTTCACCCAGAACGTCTGCCCGGCCTTCACCTTCAGGGGCACGCCCTCGCCGTTGTCCACCTCCAGCGCCAGCGCCACGGGGGCCGACCCGCCGTTGCCGCCGCCCCTGCGGGCGTCGTCGTCCGTCACCGCCTGGGACTGGGACGCGAGCTCCAGCGGGGCGACCTGACCGTCCAGGGAGGTGGAGTCCTCCGAACCTGAAGCGTCCTGTCCGCCGCACGCCAGCGCCAGGCCCGCCATCGCTGCCAGCAAGCTCGCGCGGCCCGCGGAACCCACGCGGGAAGAAGTACGAGTACACCGCGCCCTGAAAGCTCCAACTGCGACCATGGGGGACTCCTCGAAGGCTTGATTGCGGACGCTTACAGTCACAGCGTCGCGTTCTGGGGACCCGGTAGCCCTTCCGTCGGGGGGACGGTGGCGGATGAGGTCCGACTCAAAACCGGCTTTTACCGGGAGCGAGTACTTTTAGCCGTACGAAGAATATCCACAACGAACAGATCGATTCAACTTCTGAGAATATTTCCGCTCAGAGGAGAACCCGATTGTTTGGGACTGGATGGGAGGGGTGCCTGGGGCACAACCCACCCGGACGGGTCAGGCCCGAATCGCGGCGGCGACATCCGCCGGGGATTCCGGGATGAACGGGAGTTCGACAATGAACTCGGCCCCTTCGCCCTGGCAGCTGTGGACGCGGATGGTGCCGCCGTGGGCCTCCACGAGCTGCCGGACGATGTAGAGGCCCAGGCCGAAGCCGGGGGCGCGGCTGTCGGTGGTGACCCGCTCGAAGCGGGCGAAGAGGCGCTGCTGGTCTTCCAGGGGGATGCCGGCGCCGTGGTCGCGCACGACGAGCCGGGCCCGGTGGGCGTCGTGCTCCACGCGCACCTCCACGGGCTGGCCCCGGCCGAACTTGAGGGCGTTGCTGACCAGGTTGGTGAGGACGCGGTCCAGGCGCTGGCGGTCCCAGCGGCCGCACGCGGCGCCCCGGGCGTGGACGGTGAGGGCGCAGCCGGCGGCGGTGGCCTGGTCCTCGTGGCGGGCCACCACCTCGCGCGCCAGCTCCGCCAGGTCCATGGTGCGCGCTTCCAGCTCCAGCCGGCCTCCGGACAGGCGCGACAGGTCCAGCAGGTTGTGCACCAGCCGGCCCAGGCGCTTGGTCTCGTCCTCGGCCAGCAGCAGCCCTTCGCGCAGGCGGGGGTCCTCCGCGTTCGCGGGGGCGCACTGCAGGCGCAGGCGGCGCAGGCGCAGTTGGAGCGAGCTCAGCGGGTTGCCCAGGTCGTGCGCCGCGACGCCGATGAGCTCCAGCGCCCCCTGCGTGGCGGCGAGCAGGCGGGCGTTGTCCAGCGCCAGCGCGGCCCGGGCGGACAGCTCCTCCAGGAAGGCCTGGTCCGCGGCGCCGTAGTGGCGGTGCGGGCGGGTGGACAAGAGGCACAGCGCGCCCAGCACGCGGTTGTCCACGATGAGCGGCACGCTCAGGGCGGAGCGCACGCCCAGCGCGCGCCACAGCTCGCCGTAGGTGCTGTCGTTGACGGACGCGGGCAGCCGCTCTGGATCCACCTCCGCGAAGCGCTCCGCGCGGCCGGTGTAGACGACGCGGGCGGGGCCGGGTTCGTCGCGCGCGGGGCGGCGCAGGAGGGGCTCCCACAGCCGCGTCTGGGTGGCCGCGTCCGCGCATGTCACCGCGCCGGGGCGCACGTGGCCGTCCTCGCCCGGGAGGTAGAGCACGCACGCGTCCGCGATCTCCGGCACGCACAGGCGGGTGAGGTCGGCGCCCAGGGCCTCCGCGCCGGCCTGGGGCTGCAGCACGCGGCCGGCCTCGGCGAGCAGGGCCTGCATGCGCTCGGTGCGCTTGCGCTCGGTGATGTCGCGCGTCACCTCCGCGAAGCCCTGCAGGCGGCCCGCGTCGTCGTACAGCGCGGTGAGCAGGCTCTCCGCCCAGAAGCGCGAGCCGTCCTTGCGCATCCGCCAGCCCTCGGACTGCAACCGCCGCTCGCGGGCGGCGCGCTCGCGGTAGGAGGCGGGCACGGCGCGGGACACCGCGTCCGGCACGTGCAGCAACTCCACGTCCTGGCCCACGATGTCCTCGGACGTCCAGCCGGTGAGCCGCTCCGCGCCGGTGCTCCAGCAGGACACCTTGCCGTCCGGCTCCAGGAAGCACAGCGCGTAGTCGGACACGCCATCCATGAACAGGTGCAACCGCTGTTCACTCTGCAGCCGCTCCGCGTGCATGGGGCCCAGGGCGTTTCTGAGCACCATGCCCAGCGCGGCCACGCAGCCCAGGCCCAGCAGCGCCACCAGCAGCGTGCGCAGGTCGGAGTCGCGCTGCGTGGAGAGGGCGTCACCCGCCGCCAGCGTGTGGGCCGCGGACACCATGGTGGCGAGCAGGATGAGTCCGGCCAGAAGGCACACGGACAGACCCGCCCCGACCCGCTGAGCGAAGGTCCAGCGACGCAGCATGTGGCACTCCCCCCCGACGGCACCGAGCGCTTCTGTGCAGAAGGACCCGCAGCATCACTGAAAAAGTAGGGCGAATGACATCGCACTCCCGGGCAGGGTAGTCATTAACCCATGCTTTCCAGGAATACCGGGGTAGGATGCCCGGCGCCGCCAGAGAAGAAAAGTTCCTGGCAGGCGGGTTCTTGCCGGGGTGTCCACCGGTGGACACCTGGAAATCGGGCGGAGATCCAGAGAGGGGCCGCCGCTCACGGGGCCGGCGGTGGGG
>NZ_RAWD01000309.1:0-11200 GCF_003612065.1 Corallococcus sp. CA047B | reverse complement strand
CCCTCCTGGAGCCATGCCATGCAGCGCACCCTCCATGCCACCGGCACCCCCTGGGAGCCCCGCGTGGGCTACTCGCGGGCGGTGCGCGTGGGCCCCTTCGTCTCCGTCTCCGGCACCACCGCCACGGATGCCCAGGGGCAGCTCGTGGGTGAAGGGGACGCGTACCGGCAGGCGGCCCAGGCGCTCGCCAACATCCGCTCCGCGCTGGAGGCCGTGGGCGCCCGGATGGAGGACGTGGTGCGCACGCGCATGTACGTCACCGACATCTCCCGCTGGGAAGAGGTGGGACGCGCGCATGGGGACGTCTTCCGGGACATCCGCCCCGCCACGTCGATGGTGGAGGTGAAGGCCCTCATCGACCCGCGCATGTTGGTGGAGATTGAAGCGGACGCACTGGTGGCGTCCGCGCTGCCCTGAGGACCCAGCTCCGGGCCCATGCGACCTCAGAACTCCGCGCTGACGTCGGAGGGCACGTCGTCCGGCGCGCCGGGGTTGCCGGGCTCGGGGGACAGGTCGTCGCCGGTGCCCTCGGGAGGCGTCACGTCGCCGCGCAGCTCCGGCCCCCGGCAGTCCTGGACGGTGCCCACGCGGCTGCCGGACACCTCCGTGCAGGACTCCACGCGGCCGCCGTCCGTGCACTGGAAGAGGACGCGGAACTGCTCCTTCTCCTGCGCGTCCCAGCACGCACTGCCGACGTAGTAGGTGTTCGCCGCGATGTCGCCGCCCCAGGCGCGAAGGTCCGCGCGGCCACCGAGCCCCGGGATGTGGCGCACGGAGGTGAGCACCTTCTCCTTCGCGGCGGTCGCGGTGCTGCCCAGGTTGTACGCGCCCAGCACGCGCACGCGGGTAACGCCGGTGGCCTGGAGCTTGTGGCCCACGAAGGCGCCGGTGACGGCCTCGTGCTGCGCAGTGTTGGGGGTGAAGTTCGCCAGCCGGTACGCCAGCGACTTGCTGCCCTGGCCGAAGTGCGCGAACGACATCATCAACTTGCCCTGGCCCGCGAAGGACGGTGACACCGCCTTCAGGTTGTCCAGCGAGAGGACCAGCGTGCCCCGTCCGCGGTGCGCCTCGCCGTTGCGCTTGAGCGCGCCCGCGGCGACCAGCTTGTACGCGGTGTCGTCCGTGCTGCCCAACGGCCGGGCCTCCAGCTTCCACTGGTAGCGCTGGCCCACGCCCTTGCGCACGGTGAGCTTGTACGTCGCGTTGGCGCGGTCCTGCGGGCCGTACACGAGCACGTCGCCGGGCTGGGCATTGGCGGACTTCTTCACCAGGTCCGCGACGGGCACCAGCGCCTGCCGGAGCGCGTCGTTGAGGGCCTTCACCTCCATGCGGGCGCCCTCCAGCATCGCGGCACCTTCGCCATCGAGCGCGGCCTCCGTCTCCCGCAGGTCCTGCGCGATGAGCGCCGCGCCGTCCTGTTCCAGCGCGTCGGCGTTGAGCTCCAGCGAGGTGCCCTCGAAGTCCGGTAGGGACTCCAGCGCCTCTTGATCATCCACCCCACCGCACGCCGTCGAAAGCACCAGGGCCGCACCCACCGCCAACGTCTTGTTCCAGCGCATCGTCATCTCCAGGTCGAAAGGTTCGCGTGACTGCCTGCTGTTCCTTCCAACCCGGCGGGCGTGCGGCGGTTGCGGGCGGGGAATTATTTCGCGCTCGGGGGGTGTGCGCCGGTGTCCTCCCGGGGGTGGCCGTCCTCCGTGGCAGGGCCTACCTTGCAGGTACCATGGGCGTCGAATGGAAGAGCAACATCGACATCGCGGACGCGCTGGAGCGGGTCGCGGACCTGTTGGACACGCAGGACGCGATGCCCTACCGCGTGGGCGCGTACCGCAAGGCGGCGGCCACCATCGCGACGTGGCCGGACTCCGTCGCGCAGGTGCTGGCGGCTGGAGGCGAAGCGGGACTGAGGGAGCTGCCAGGGGTGGGCAAGAGCATCGCGGCGGCGGTCGCGGAGCTGGTGCGCACGGGGAGGATGGACCTCCTTGAGCGGCTGGAGGGGCAGACCTCTCCCGAGGGCCTGCTCGCCAGCGTGCCCGGCATCGGCCCGGAGCTGGCGAAGCGCATCCATGAAGCCTTGGACATCACCACGCTGGAGGCGCTGGAGCTGGCCGCGCATGACGGCCGGCTGGAGCGCGTGGAGGGCTTCGGGCCCCGGCGCGCGGAGCAGGTGCGCGAGCTGCTGGCGGCGCGGTTGGAGCGCAACCGGCGCGAGCGGGAGCAGGCGCGCTCACATGTCCACGAAGATGTGCCACGGCCTCCAGTGGAGCTGATGCTGAAGGTGGATGCGGACTACCGCCGGAGGGCAGCGGACGGGGAGCTGCGGCGCATCGCGCCCAAGCGCTTCAATCCCTCCGGTGAGGCCTGGCTGCCAGTGATGCGCGAGCGCGTGGACGGCTGGAACATGCGGGCCCTGTTCTCCAACACGGCGCTGGCGCACCGGCAGAAGACCACGCACGACTGGGTGGTCATCTACTACGAGCAGGACGACCTCCGGGGGCAGGGCACGGTGGTGACGGCCCACGGAGGCCCCATGGATGGACGGCGCGTCGTGAAGGGCCGCGAGGACGAATGCCGCGCGTACTACGCCCACGGTGAGGCGGAGCACGAAACCCCGCACGCCGGCGCCTGAAACCGTGAGGGGCGGGCACCCCCACCCCTCGTGGAGCGCGGCTCAGGGCGTGGGCGAATACACATCCGCGCCGACGCGCGCACCGCCACTGCCGCTGCCACCCGCGACGAGCACCCGGCCGGAAGGCAGCAGCGCCACGTCATGGTGCGTGTTGCGCGAGGACAGCGTGCCCGCTGGCGTCCACGCATTGGTGGCGGCGTCGTAGACCTCCGCGGAGTCGAGGACGCCCAGGCCCGCGCCCCCCTCCCCCGTCACCACCAGCACGCGGCCGGTGGACAGCTTCGTGGCGTGCGCCAGGTAGCGCGGCGCGCCCAGCGGCGACACGCTCTTCCACGTGCCGAGCGCCACGTCATAGACCTCCGCGGAGCGCAGCGCGCCGTCCGAACCCCAGCCGCCCGCCACCAGCACGCGGCTGCCATCGCCCAGCGGCACGGCGACGTGGCCGTAGCGCGCCGTCGCGAGGGGCGCCGTGAGCCTCCAGCTTCCGGTGGCCGGGTTGTACAGCTCCGCGGTGGCGGTGATGGTCGCGCCGTCGGAGGAGATGCCACCCATCACCAGCACCTCGCCCGAGGACAGCGGCACCGCGGCATGGAACGAGCGCGAGTGGGCCATGGCGCCCGTGTAACTCCAGGTGCCGGAGGTCGGGTCGAACAGCTCCGCGCTCGCGAGGTTGGACCCCGAGCCCGTGCCCGACACGCCGCCCGTCACCAGCACCTTCCCCGAGCCCGCGAGCAGCGTCGCGGTGTGCCGGGCCCGGCGCGTGCCCAGGTCCGCCACCGGCGTCCACGTGCCAGTGTCGGGCGCGTACACCTCCGAGGCGGACAGCCACGTGGACGTATCCCGCTGCCCACCGGTGACGAGCACCCGACCATTGCCCAGCAGCGTGGCGGAGTGCAGGAAGCGCGCGGTGGTGAGGCTCGCGGTGTCCTGCCAGGAGTCCGTCGTCTCGTTGTACAGCGCGGCGCTGGCGAGCGCGCCCCCTCCCGCGGGGTAGCCGCCCGCGACCAGCACGGCGCCCGTGCCCAGCCGGGTGGCGGTGAGCTGCATGCGCGCGGCGGCGAGGTTCGCGGCCGGGCGCCACGGCAGGGAGGACGGCCGGTAGCGTTCAGCGGAGGCGTTGAGGACGCCCGCCTGGGCCACGCCGCCCAGGATGAGCACTTCCCCCGAGGGCACCAGCGTGGCGGTGTGGCTGATGCGGCGGGTGGCCATCCACGCCGTCCCGCTCCAGGTGCCGGTGGACGGGTCGAAGAGCGAGGCGCGCTCCAGGTAGGGCTGGCCGCCGTTGGAGCCGCCCGCGACCAGGACCTCTCCGGAGGTGAGGAGCGTGGCGGTGTGGAAGACCAGCAGCGACGGCAGGTCGCCCTTGGGCGTCCAGGTCCCGGTGGCCGGGTCGTACAGCTCCGTGGTGGCGGTGGCGAGGCTGCCCGCGAAGCCGCCCGTCACCAGCACCTGGCCGGACAGCAGCAGCGTCGCGGTATGGCCCGTGCGCTGGACGCCCAGCGGGGCGGCCGGCAGCCACGTCCCGGTCGCCGGCTCATAGAACTCCGCCGACGCGAGCACGGTGCCATTGGCGCTGTCGCGGCCACCGGCGACGAGCACCCGCCCGTTGGCCAACAGCGTCGCGGTATGGCCCACGCGGGGCGCGCTCATGCGGCCGGTGGTGGCCCAGGAGTTCGTCGTGGGGTCGTACAGGAGGGCGGTGGCCAGCGCGTTACCGGCACCGCTGTCCCCCCCGGCGACGAGCACCTTCCCATTGGGCAGCAGCGTCGCGGTGTGCTGGGAGCGGGGCAGGTCCAGACCGCCCGCGGCGGCCCAGGTGTTGGTGTCCGGGTCGAACACCTCCGAGCCCGCCGCGCCCAGGGAGGAAGCACCGCCGCCCACCACGAGCACGCGGCCGGAAGCGAGCAGTGTCGCGGTGTGGCGCTGTCGGCTGGTCGCCATCGCGCCCAGGGAGAACCAGCGGCCGGTGCGCGGATCATACAGCTCCACCGCGGGCGTGCTCCCGCCGGTGACGAGCACATAGCCATTGCGCAGCAGGGTGGCGGTGGGGTCCACGCGCACCGAGGCCATGGACCCGGCGGAGCTCCACGCCGACGTATCGAGCGCGGCGGAGCGGGTGACGAATGACTGCTCATCAGGAGAACAAGCCGAGGCGCACGCAAGCGCGAGCGCGGCCATCAGGCCGTTGAAACGGAGACGCATCATCTGAGGGGTGGTCCTTCACTGCACAACGAGGGGGACACGGCTTGAGGCCGTGGGGGGGCGGCCCCTTAACCCAATTCAAAGGAAGACACCATCGGTGAATCCCTGAAGTGGCCCCCCGTCGCGGAGTCGACGTTCGTGAACAGGAAAGCCGCCTTCAGCGTGTTCCCTGCCTCCCTGCACCACCCACAGTCCTTCCTGTCCGGTAGCGGTCCCGGTGTTACCTTCGGAGGAGGACCGTCGTCCGGATTCTGGGGAGCACCGTGGCACCGAAGAGTGACGAGATGCTGGAGCAGTTGCTGCGCATGGGCGAGGACTCGCTGACCGAGTTCAAGGGCGTCGTGAAGAAGAACTTCCAGTTCGACCTGGACGACATCGCGAAGGCCATTGCCTCGATGGCCAACACCAAGGGCGGCCTGCTGCTCATCGGCGTCGAGGACGACGGCACCGTCACCGGAACCGGGGACATGAAGCAGACCGACGTGCTCATGATGCAGGTGAGCCAGCTCTGCCAGGACCGTATCGAGCCGCCCCTCATCTGCACGACCCAGAAGCGGGAGCACCAGGGCCTGACCCTGCTCCAGGTGGAAATCCCCGCGTTCAGCCCAAGCCGCCCGCACCGGGCGGGGAAGGTCTATTACGTCCGGGATGGCAACCGCTCGCGCGAGGCAAAGCGTGAGGAGTTGGTCCGAATGCTCCAGTCCACGGACGCCCACTTCGATGAGCAGGAGGTGACCGGGGCCACCGTGGAGGACCTCGACACGGAGGCCGTTCGCGCGTTCTTCGCGAACGTGTCTCCGCGACAGGTCCCCGAGCAGAACATCGGCCCACACCTGACCGCGCTCAAATGCATGGAGCGAACGGGGGTGCCCACCGTGGCCGGCATCCTGATGTTCGGCAAGGAGCCTACGCGGTGGCTGCTGGATGCGCGGATCTCCGCGGTTCGCGTCAAAGGCACGACGGTGTCGAGCACGTTCCTGGACCGGCAGGAGATGGAGGGGCGACTGCTCGACCAGATCGAACAGGCCAGTGCCTTCATCCAACGCAACATCGCGGCGCCCTCGCATGTCCAGGGCATGGTGCGTGTCGAGGACGGCTTGCCCGTGGAGGTCATCCGGGAGGCGGTCCTCAACGCGGTGACCCACCGGGACTACAAGCCGGCTTCCCAGATCCGCATCAGCATCTTCGATGACCGGATCGAACTCACGAACCCAGGTGACCTTCTGAACCACCTGACCCTGGAGAACATCCGCCAGGGGGGCATCAGCCAGAAGCGGAATCCCGTCCTGGCTTCACTCCTGGCCAAGGCCCAGCGACGGGAGAACCTGGGCTTCGGTGTTCCCGACATGGTGCAGGTGCTGCGCGACAGGGGATTCAAGGAGCCCACCCTCGAAGTCACGGCGGGCCACTTCAAGCTGGTGCTCTGGACGAAGCGAGCGGACGCATGAGCCAGGACGGCACGGACACTCCAGAGGCCCCTGCCCCCGTGCTCGCGGTGCTCCGTGTGCGGGTGGACCTGACGCAGGACGAAGCGACGTCCATGGTGCTCAGGGCCCGCCTCTTCGCGGGCATCCAGTACATCTCTCAGCAGCTCACGGGCACCGGGCCACTCCAACTGGATGGGAACAACTGGCGCCTGACGCTGAGAGGGGCGGACGGGCCAGAGCTTGCAAGGAAGTCCTTCGCTGCGGCGAAGCTGCTGCGCGAGCGCATCCTCGTGGACCTGAGCCTCCCCTCACATATCGGGGTGCATGCGGCGGTCATCGGAAACGATGAGGCCCTGTTGGAACAGGCGCTGAAACACTGCGAGCAACTCCAGGAACACGCGCCCGAGAACGCCATCGCTGTGTCCCCCGATATGTTCCGTGTCCTGGAAGGTGAAGTCCAGGAACAGCTCTCCCCTCCAGCCCCCCTGCATGGAGACACGTTGCCGGCGGCGCTGTTTCCTCCGAAGGCTTCCGCCCACGGAGAGCTGCTGCGGGAAGAGCTGCTGCGAAGCCTGACCAGCCCCGCCGTGAGAAGGCTTCACTACGTCGGCTTCCGGCTTCAGAAGAAGGAGCCTCCCAGCCTCGATATCTTCGACGTCTTCGTCATGCCGTCCGTCGAAGTCCGGAGGAGGTCCACGGCCTCCATCGAAGCCCTGGCCGGGCTTTCCTCGGACCTCTTGAGGCAGACAGGAATCGATTCGCCTCTGGGGCAACTGACGGAGTCCGTACAGCAGGCGACGACGTATCTGGCGCCCCAACGCACCACGTTCCAAGAGGCCTTCCAACGCCATCCTTCGATGGTGATCCTGGGCGATCCCGGCTCCGGGAAGACCACGCTCATGCGCTGGCTTGCGGTGGTGGGCGCTGGCGGCCCGCTGGCCATGCATGCCGCATTGGGAAGCACGGCACCCGCGCTGCCCCTGCTGATCAGCGTCGGGCATCTGGCCCAGATACGCGCGAGCCTTGGACGAGGGGCCTCCGTGGTCGAGGCGATTGCGCACCTCTTCCACCAGAGAGGCCTCGCGTCGGACGAAGCCAGCTTGCGACGTTTCCTGGAGCGCAGCCTCGACCAGGGGGAGTGCCTGGTGCTCCTCGATGGACTCGACGAGGTCCGGAGTGAAGCGCGCGCGGACCTCATGCGGTGGCTGGAAGACTTCGCGGCCCGCTACCCCCTGAACCGATTCATCGCCTCGGCACGGCAGGTCGGCTACGTGGGGCTGGCGCTTCCCGGCGCTGTGGAAGTCGAACTGGGGCCGTTCGAGGATGATCAGGTCCGCCGCTACGTCCACTCCTTCCACCGGGCCTATCGCCAGTGGGAAGAAGGCGTCCCGGATGACATCGCGGCGGACCAGGAGGCGGAGCGATTGCTGACGGCCCTCTTCGCCAACCAGCGTCTCCACGAGTTGTCGCGAAACCCCTTCATCCTCGCGTCACTGGCCCTCATCCACCGCGCGGAGGGACAGCTTCCACGCCACCGCGTCCAGGCCTATGAGATCTTCGCGCGGACCCTGTGTGAGACCTGGGGACAGGCCCGCAGGCTCACCGCCAGCACAGGGGACGAAGCCCAGATCCGCTACGAGGAGGAGGCCGTCCCCGTTCTCGGTCGCCTTGCGTTGGAGATGCATCGGCAGTGGCCGAACGGCGTCGCGCCGGAGGACTTCGTCATCGCGACCCTGGCGACAGCGCTCAGGGAACGCGACGGCATTTCAGACGAAGAAGCCGAGCGTTCCGCACGGGAGTTCCTCCACCGTGCGGGAAAGGACGTGCAGATCCTCATGGAGCGAGGCCCCCAGCGGTGGGGCTTCCTGCACCTGACCTTCCAGGAGTTCTTCGCCGCTGTCGGCCTGCACGCCAGCGAGTCCTTCGTCGATGAGGCCATGGCCCACCTCTTCGACCCCCGCTGGCAGGAAATCCTCCGGTTGGGCGTGGGATACATGGCGCTCGTGCAGAAGCGGCCCGAAGCAGCGCGCCGGTTCATCCAGAAGGTCCTTGGCCACCAGGAAACCGGCGTCCGCAGGGTCCTCACGGAAACGCTCAAGAAGCAGGTGCCCCTGGCAGCTCTTCTGGCTTCCGAAGCAGGGGATGCCCTTCCTGTTTCGCTCCAGAACCAGATCGCGGAGGACTTCTGCCTCTGGCTCTGTTCGATGCCCCGGCTCATCGGAGGACCCATCCTTGAGGAAATCCGTCTCTCGGAGTTCGCGTCTCGATTTACTCCATACCTGGAGCGCATGACGCAGGGGGAAGAACTCTCCAGGCGTGCGAACGCCATTGAGTTCAGCGCCGAACTCAATCCGGACCAACTCCTCCAATTCATCAATCTCGCGCGTTCAGATGACGCAGCGAACGTAAAAGCTGTAGCAGTACATCTCTCAAGAAAGGCGCCTCGCGACCAGGCAATCGCAATACTGGAGGCCCTGCTCACGGACACGAGTTCCTTTGTTCAGATCGGCGCTGCGATTGAGTTGATTGTGCAATACCCCGACCACCGCCGGAAAACGGTCGACATCATCCTGGCCCATGAAAACATGGTGCTGGCATTCTTCGTCGTCGCGGCACTGTCGCGCATGGAAGGGGCGGGCGAACTGGCGGAAGAGATCATTCAGTCATGGGAAAAATCCAATGACCCTGATTCGCTCTCTTTCGCATCCCTGATACGAGAAATGCCAGCGACGTTCCCATCCTCGCAACCTCGAATGCACTCTCCGGGCGGCCTGCTGAAAATGCTGGATTCTCCCCAACAGGCGGTTCGGCAATCCGCGATGCTCGCGCTGAACAACTCCAAGACATTGGAAGCGCTCGGCCCACTGCGACAACTCACCCTTTCAAGCGACCCACTGGACTCTGAATCGGCAATGACTGCGATATGGAATATCGCGAACGCAACGGGCCTCCACTCACTCCCGCCCGACTCCCTTGAGAGCAAAAACCCATTGCTCGCGGATGAGGAGTAGCGGGTGGGCTGCGACGACACCCGCTGAATCGCCCAGATGCCCAGCGGGCCCAAGGCCCTTCCAGGCGCGTTTGAACCCGCATCCCTGAAGGTGTTGAGTCGGCGGCCATGCGAAAGAAGACCGCCCTTGTCGCAGCGCTGGGTGCCCTGCTGTCCGGCTGCGGTGCGCCCCAACCCGTCGTCCCGACCCACCACCGTTCCCACTCCGTCCAGGAGCAGGGGGACTCACGGGTCGGTGAGTACATCTCCTCCGAGTGGTCGCTTCAGACCGCGTCGTACTGGATTGAAGGACCCGACGGGCTGGTCCTCATCGACACGCAGTTGCTGCCCTCGGCGCTGCGCAAGGAGCTGGCCTTCGCGAAGGAGCGCACGGGCAAGGAGGTCAAGCTGGCCATCGTCCTGCACCCCAACCCGGACCGCTTCAACGGCACGGCCCTGCTCAAGGAACTGGGCGTCCCGGTCATCACCTCCGACCAGGTGCGCGCGCTCATCCCCGCGGTCCACGCGAAGTGGGCGCCCACCCTCTTCGAGAAGTATTGGAATGGCCGCTACCCCCGGGAGCTGGTGCTCGCGGACGGCTTCGGTGACAGCACCCGAGAGCTGAGCGCTGCGGGCCTCACGCTGAAGGCCCACGTCCTGGGCACCGGGTGCAGTCCGGCCCATGTCGTCATCGAATGGGAGGGCCACCTGTTCACCGGCGACCTCGTGGCCCGCGCCACACACCCCTGGTTCGAGAATGGCCGGGTGGATGCGTGGCTCCAGCGCCTGGACGAGCTGCGCGCCCTGAAGCCGAAGTGGATCCACCCGGGGCGCGGGCTCCCCGGCGGACCGGAGCTGCTGGATGCACAGGCGGCCTACCTCCAGGCCGTGAGCGAGGAGGTCGCGGCGGAGCGGAAGGCGGCCCACCCCAGCAGCGACCCCATCGCCACCGTCACGGACAAGGTGACCCGGCGCTTCCCCGATTATCGCCACCCATCCCTGCTGCCCGCCCTGGTGAAGGGGGAGTGGGCCCGGCAGGCGCCCGGTCCCACCGCCACGCCTTCGCCGTAGGAAGGCCTAGCTGCTCGCGGACGTGTAATGGCGGATGGACAGCAACCACACCCGCCGCGCCACCCATGCGAAGACGACCGAGCCCGCCACCGCGCCCACGAGCCACGTCCACGGCAGCCGCCCCAGCATCGCGAGCGCGGGGAACGTGGTCATCAGGGCCAGCGGGATGATGAAGGTGAACACCATCGCCAGCGCGCCCCGGAACACGGAGGACGGCCACCGGGCCGCGTCGAAGATGGACGTGAACAGGTACGTGAGGTTGTCCACCTTCACCACGAAGAACGCCGCGCTCACCACGAGGATCCACAGCGAATAGAGCAGCAGCACGCTGGTGCCCAGCAGCACCAGCGACGCCAGGAGGCCCGGCAACGACGGCCAGCGCCCCAGCGAGACGAACGCGTAGACGAACAACCCCACGCCGGACAGCACGTTCATCGCGCGCCACGGCAGGAAGCGCTGCGTGGACACCAGGAACTGCGCGTCCGCGGGCTTGAGCAACACGAAGTCCAGCGTGCCCTTGCGGATGTGCTCCACCACGCCCGTGAGGCTGGGGCTGATGGCGCCCTCCAACACCCCCTGGAGCAGCGTGAACCAGCCCACCACCAGCAGGGACTCGTGGAAGCTCCACCCCTCCAGGCTCGGCCGGTCGCCGAAGACGACGAACAGCGGCGCCAGCGCCGTGAACGTCCACGCCACCGACGTCAGCCCCTCCGCCAGGAAGTCCGCGCGGTATTGCAGCGCCAGCAGGCCCGAGGCCTTGAGCTGCACGCCCAGCAATCGCAGGTATCGCTCCACCCTCACGGCCCTATCCTCCGAACGCCGCGAAGCGCGCCAGGCCCCGCCGCCACACGAGCGTCGCCACCGCGCCCAGCCCCGCCACCC
>NZ_RAWD01000308.1:0-11240 GCF_003612065.1 Corallococcus sp. CA047B | reverse complement strand
CCTCCGACGTGCCCACCGGGTCCACCCCGCCTCCACCTCCCGAGTACACCGGCACGCATTCCCGGGAACTCACCGCCCTGCGTGGGGAGCACACGGCCACCCGGATGACCGGAGCGATGGGGCTGCCGGCGACGGAAGGCACGCACACCCTCATCGCGCCGCTGGAAGCAGGCGAGCTGCCCAACGTGGCGGCCATCCGCGGGCTGCGGTTGGATCAGCTGCTGCTGCTCACCACCGGCGCGATGGTGATCATCATCGTGGGGCTGCTGGCGGCCCTGTCGGCGAAGACGACGGAGTCGCAGCTCACGGAGGCCTCGGACCGCTTCACCCAGCGGCTCCAGTCTCAGGCGCGCGAACTCGGTCAGACGGTGAGCCACACCCTGGCGCTCACCTCCGCCACCAGCCTGCGTGACAACAACTACGCGTTCCTCACGGAGGTGGCGCGCTCCATCATCGCGGACAACCGCAACATCCTGCGCGTGCAGATGTTCGACGCGGACTCGCAGCTCGTCGCGGACAGCGACCCGGCCGCGAAGCTGGGCTCCTCTGGGGGCCGCACCGCGGAGCGCCGCTGGGCCAGCGCCTTCTTCAACGGGCAGCCCGTCTTCGAGTTCCAGGAGCCGCTCGACTACGGCGCGCAGGCCGGCAAGGGCGTCGTCGTCATCAGCTACTCGCTGGAGGAGCTGCAGAAGCAGCTGCACGAGCTGGAGGAGGCCAACCACGCCGCGGTGCGCGCGAACACGCTGCGCATCGTGGGCCTGGGCCTGGGCTTCGTGGTGCTCGCGGGCGTGCTGGCCGCGTACCAGAGCCGCCGCATCACCAAGCCCCTGGGCGTGCTCACCCACCGCGTGATGCAGCTGGCCGCCGGTGACCTGGGC
Source organism: Corallococcus sp. CA047B (assembly GCF_003612065.1). Lineage (NCBI taxonomy): Bacteria > Pseudomonadati > Myxococcota > Myxococcia > Myxococcales > Myxococcaceae > Corallococcus > Corallococcus sp. CA047B. The sequence goes on along the minus strand of NZ_RAWD01000308.1, from coordinate 10,362 downwards.
GCTCGCGCGGGCACGGCGCCGGGCGCGGGCCGCGAGGTGACGACGCTGGGCGTGGTGTTCAACCACATGGCAGAGCGCATCAAGGTCCTGCTGGAGGACGTGCGCGCCAAGGCGCAATTGGAGCGCGAGGTGTCGCTCGCGCGCACGGTGCAGGAGACGCTGCTGCCCGGCCGCGAGGCGGTGACGGTGGGGCCCCTGCGGCTCGCGGGGCTGGTGGTGCCGGCGGACGCGTGCGGCGGCGACTGGTGGTTCCGCGCCGCGCTGGATGACCGGCGCGTCGTCATCGGCATCGGGGACGTGACGGGCCACGGCCTGTCCACGTCGCTGGTGGCCACCAGCGCCACCAGCGGCTTCGCCTCCGCCATGACGCTGCGCGAGCCGTCGCAGGTGCACGCGCAGATGCTCATCACCGCGCTCAACGTGACGCTGGCCAACGTGGGCCGGGGCGAGCACCAGATGTCCAGCGCGCTGGCGGTCATCGACGTCTACAACGGGCAGATCGACTACGCGGCCGGCGGCCACCCCGCGGCGGCCGTCTTCAACCGGACCACGGGCCAGATGGCGTCGCTGCCGGCGCGCGGTCCGCTGCTGGGCGCGAACGTCGCGTCGGAGTTCACCTCGCGCCAGGCGCAGCTGCGGCCCGGCGACATCGTCGTCTGGTACACGGACGGCCTCACCGAGGCGCGTGACGGCACCAACCGCCTGTACGGCACGCAGCGTCTGGCCGCCGCGCTCCAGGCCAACGCCCACCTTCCCGCCGACGCCCTGCGCGACGCGCTCCTCGCGGACGTGCGCGCCTACAGCGCTGGCCAGCCGCAGCGCGATGACATCACCGTCATCGTCGCCGAATTCAGCCCCGCCCCCTCGCCTTGATGAATCGCATGCGCCCATCCTCCCGCTCCCCGCGCCGCGTCTCCACCGCGCTCGTCCTGCTGGCCACGCTGGCCGGCCCGCCGACGGCGCTCGCGCAGTTCCGCCCGCCGCCCGCCACGGAGGCCCAGCGCCTCTCGGAGCAGGGTGAGCAGGCGCTCGTGTCCGCCAACGCCGCCGCCGCCAAGGGCGACAAGAAGGAGGCGGAGGAGAAGTTCCGCCGGGCGCTCCAGCTCTTCGAGCAGTCGCTCGCCCAGGAGCCCCAGTCCGTCATCACCGCCGCGGGCCTGGGCAGCGCGGCCAACGCGCTCCAGGACTTCCAGCGCACGGTGGCGCGCCTGCAGCCCCTCTTCGCCCAGAACCCCGGGGAGCTGTCGCTCGCGTATCCCCTGGGCACGGCGTACTTCAAGCTGCGCCGCTTCAACGAAGCGGTGCCGGTGCTGGAGCAGGTGGCCGCCGCGGATCAGCCCGACCACCTCATCGTCCACTACTACCTGGCCAGCTACTACCTGTACGCCCAGGACGGGAACCGGGCGGTGACGCGGCTGCAGCGCTACCTGGCCCTGCGCCCGGAGAAGCTCGCCGGCAACGACTTCCAGATCCACGAACTGCTGGGCAAGGCGCACCTGCTGCGCCGGGACGCGCCCGCCGCGCGCGCCGCGTTCGAGAAGTCGCAGGCGGGCCGGGCGGAGTCCGCGCCCGCGCAGATCGGCCTCGCCGCCGTGCTGGAGTTGGAAGGCCGCGTGCCGGAAGCCCGCGCGCTGCTGGAGCGGCTGGTGACGAAGTTCCCCCAGGCCGCGGAGCCGAAGGAGCGCCTCGCGCGCCAGTACCTGTCCGCGGGGGATGTGCCGCGCGCGGAGGCCCAGGCGCTGGCGCTGGTGAAGCTGGGCGCCACGCCCGCGTCGCACCTGCTGCTGGGTGACGTGCGGCTCGCGCAGAAGCAGCCCGCGCAGGCGGAGGCCGAGTTCCGCAAGGTGCTGGAGCTGCAGCCGGGCCTGCTGCTGGGGCAGATCGCCGTGGGCAAGGCGCTCCAGGCGCAGGCGCGTCACGAGGAGGCCATCCAGTTCCTGGAGACCGCGGTGAAGTCGGGCGGCGGCAGCCTGGAGCTGTGGGCGACGCTGGGCTCCGTCAACCGCCGCGCCGGGCGCTTCCAGCGCGCGGTGGAGGTGCACCGGCGCGTGGTGGAGATGGCGCCGCGTCAGGCCCTGGGCTGGATGTTGCTGGGGGCGGATCACTTCGCCACCGGCCAGTGGGATCAGGCCATCGAGGACTACGGCAGCGCGCTCCAGGTGGAGCCCAACCACCCCGGCGCGAAGCAGTGGCTGGCGCGGGCTTTGGCCCACCGCGCGCGGGATCGCGCCGGCACGCAGCGCATGGACGACGCCGCGCGCGACCTGCGCCGCGCGTACGACCTGGACCGCTCCGTGGCCATGGGACGCCGGCTGGGCGCGGTGCTGCTGGACAGCCGTCAGTACGTGGAGGCCCGGAAGGTGATGGAGGGCGCCGTGACGCTGCCCGGCGCGACGTGGCGCGAACACCTGCTCCTGGGCTACGCCCGGCTGGGCAGCGGGGACGCGCAGGCCGCGCTGGCTGCCTTCACCCAGTCCGGCGAGGCCACGCAGGAGCCGGATCAGCGCGCGGAGGCGTCCGCGGGCGCCGCGCTCGCGGAGGTGGAGCTGGGCCAGGTGGACGCCGCCGTGCAGCGGCTGTCGGATGCTGGCCCGTCCAAGTCCGCCGCGAAGGTGGCGGAGGCGAACCTGCCGCGCGTGCTGGTGCGCCGGGCCCTGGCGAAGCTGGAGGCAGGGGACGCCGCCGCGGCGAACCGCGACCTGGACGCGGTGGACCGCCTGGGCACGGGCAAGCGCACGGACCTCGCGAAGCTGGCCACCTTCGCCCGGGCGCTCACCCGCGCGGAGGAGGGGAAGTTCGCGGAGGCGTCGTCCGGGCTCAAGCGCGCGCTCACCCCCGTGCCGGATTGGGCGTGGTCCAACACACGCGCGCTCTCGGACGCGTGGGTGCTGTACCGCCAGGGCAAGGTGGCGCCGTCGCGCAAGCTGCTCGCCACCGCCCAGAAGAAGCCCATGCCAGGACAGCCCCGCTGGATGGGCGCGCTCACCGGCGCGCTGCTGCGGCGAGAGGCGGCGCTCGCGTACGCCTCCGGCAACATGAAGGCGTCGGAGAAGGCGCTGAAGGCCGCGCTCGCCGTGACGCCTGAAGACGCGGTGGTGCAGCACAACCTGGCGTGCGTGGACTGGCGCCAGGGGGACACGTCCAGCGCCCTGGCGACGTGGAAGCGCCTGGAGCCGAGCGTGGCCGTCGCCGCGCTCAACCTGGGCATCGACGCCCAGGAGCGCCGCCACGAACCCGCCGAGGCCGTGGACGCGTGGCGCCGCTACCTGGCGGCGGGCGCGGGCCCCCGGGCCGCCCAGGTGCGGGAATGGAAGGATCGCCTGCAGGGACTCTACGGACTGGGAGACGCCTCCGGCGCCAACCCGGCCGGGGTCACCGCGGAGGAGACGCCGTGAAGAAGACGCCCACTTTTGTCGCGCGGTGCGGCCTCGTGCTGTTCGCCGCCGTGCTGTTCCTTGTTGCCTCCCCCGCGTCCGCGGCGCCCAAGAAGGCGACCCTGGGCGTGTTCCTCGCCACCACGCTGTCGGATGGCCAGGAGCGCTTCCAGTACGCCGAAGCGCTGGCCCAGAAGCTGGAGGCCAGCCTGGGCCGCCCCGTCGCCGCCCGCAGCTTCGGCCGCTACGAGGACTTCTCCAAGGCGGTGGGGGAGGGGCTCATCGACTTCGCCGTGGTGGACGCCTGGGCCGCGGTCCAGTTGGGCGCCAAGGCGCAGCCGGTGGCGTACGCGCCGCGCTCCGGTGAGACGCAGCAGCGCTGGGCCATCATCTCCACCCAGAAGGGCTCCGTGAAGGACCTGGCCGGCAAGCGCATGGCGGTGGTCAAGGGCGCGGGCTCGTTGGATCCGAAGTTCGTCTCCCACGTCGTCCTGGGCGGCGACCTGGACGCCCAGAAGCACTTCAAGCTGGTGCCGGTGCCCAACGTGGAGTCGGCGGTGAAGATGCTGGAGGCCAAGGGCGCGGAGGCCGCGCTCGTGCCGGTGGCGCACGCGCCCAAGGACCTGCGCGTGCTCTTTCGCAGCGGCCGGGTGCCCGGCGCGGTGCTGGTGGAACTCAAGGGCTCGGGAGACTCGCTCTCCCAGTCCCTGTCCGCCGTGGGCGCGGTGGCCCCCTTCGACGCCTTCGCGGCCATCCCCGGCCGTGAGTTCGAGGACTTCCGCAAGCTCGTCACCCAGGGCCCGCCGCGCCGCCAGCCCGTCCTCGCGGACGCGCCCGAGCTGCGGGTGGAGACCCCCGCGCTCGTGCAGTCCGAGTCCCTGGGCCCCGCGCTGCCGCCCTTCACCGACGATCTGGCCGTCACCAGCGAACAGCCGGATGACTGAGCGCGGCACGGGTGATCCGCCAGCCCTACCCAGCGTGTCGCGTGACACGTTTTACTGGATCGACAGCCGCGACTTGGCCTTAGGCCAGTTATTGCGGTAGTTTGAGAAGTCGAGCGGAACGCCTCCGTTCAGGGGTGGAAACTCGCCCCTGCGGACGATTGCCAGTCGCAACGGCTCTGGACCCTGGCGAACGGAACCGCGGACATCGCTGCTTCCCCTCGTGGAATTGAGAACGATGGACTCGACTGTGTACGGTGTGCCGCGAAACAATGCGGTCAAGAGGTTTCCGGAGCGTCTGGGCGCGCGAGCGTGCATGACGTTGGTGATCTGTGTCCTGGCCCTGTTCTCGGTGGAGCGTGCCGAGGCCCAGGAGTCGCAGGATCCGGCGCCCAAGGCGACGCGCACGAAGCCCGCGCGCAAGCGAGCGACGCCCGCCGCGGGCGCCAAGCCTCCGCGCGCCGTGAAGCCGCGCAAGGGTGCGAAGCCCGTTCCCGTGCCGGAGCCGGAAGTCCTGCCGTCCGGCACCGGGCCCGTCACCGACGAGCCCGCCCTCGCCGCGGAGCCGCCGGCGGATCCGCCGCTGGGAGGCAACCCGTACGCGGGCCCGTCCGTCGCGGATCCGGCCCCCTACGTGTCCCCGGCCTCTCCTCCGACGTCCACCCCCGGCGGTCCGCTGCCGTCGGACGCGCCGTCCAACCCGCCGCCTCCCGCCGCGTACGGGAACCTGCCCCTCCCGGCCGCGCAGCCGGACAACGTGCCGGACCGCGCGCCGTTCACGGAGCCCACGCCGGACCGCGCGCTGCCGCCCCCCTCCGGCCTGGCCGGGCTGGACGGCCCGGACTCGCTGACGCCCGACTTCGAGGCGTCCGTCAACCAGGTGCTGAGCGAGGCCGTCGTCACCACGGCCGGCAAGCGCAAGCAGCGCATCTCCGACGTGCCCCTCACCGTGTCGTGGATCCCCGCGGAGGAACTGGAGGGCACCGGCCAGTTCTCGCTCTGCGAGGCCATCCAGTACTTCCCCGGCATGGAGTGCCGCCGGGGTTCCATGCGCAAGGCGGCGGTGAGCGCGCGCGGCCTGGGCTCCAACTACCTGTCCAACCGGCTCCTGCTGCTCAAGGACGGCCGCCCCCTGACGGATCCGTGGACGGGCCAGTTCTACGCGGATGAGACGACGCCGCTCGTGAACCTCAAGCAGGTGGAGGTGATCCGCGGTCCCGGTTCGTCCCTCTACGGCTCCAACGCCTTCAGCGGCGTCATCAACATCATCGAGCGCCAGCCCGGCGACCTCATCGCCAAGGGCCAGAACGTGGGCGCCGACGCGCGCATCCTCGCCGGCCAGGACAAGACGTGGCGCCTGCAGACGAACGTCGCCGGTCGCGGCGGTCCGGTGGAGGCGCTGCTCGGCTACTACGGCTTCGGCTCGGACGGCCCGCAGCTCTTCAACAACCAACAGCTGGGCCAGACGGACACCAACGAGGACTCGCTGGTGCACCAGGTGAACGGCAAGGTCCGCGTGGGTTCCTTCGCGCTGGACGCGGACTTCACCGACGCCAACATCGGCCGTCCCGGTGGCCAGAACATCTCCACCGTGGGCAACTGCGGCCGCTGCCACTACACCGCGCAGGACAACGAGCACGTCCAGAACCTGAACGCGTCCGTCCAGTTCGATCAGCCGGTGACGGACAACGTGCGCGTGTTCGCGCAGGCCTACACGTTCTTCAAGCGCCGCGACGTGGCGCTGGAGAATGAGCTCACCGGCGCGCTGGAGAACACGCTGGGCAAGCGCAGCCGCCTGGGCGGTGAGGCGCGCGCCCTGTTCTCGCTCGACAAGCTGTCGCTCACCGTGGGCGGCGACGTGAAGGCCGACCAGGTGAACAACCAGAACGTGCTGCCGGGCCTGGGCCTGGACGACACGAAGCAGACCATCCTGGGCGGCTTCGTGGACGCGGAGTTCCGCGCCACGGACCGGCTGGTGTTCGGCGCGGGCGCCCGCTACGACAACTACCAGATCCCCGAGCGCGTCTGGGAGGCCCGCACGGATCAGATCTCCCCGCGCGCCAGCGTCGTGTTCCACGCCATCCCGGAGCTGCTCACGCTGCGCACCAACTACGGCCGCGCCTTCCGCGCGCCCACGCTGGCGGAGCTGGCCATCAACCAGCAGATGTACGCCGCGACGCTCCTGGGCAACCCCGGCCTGCGCGCGGAGACGCTGGACACGGTGGAGGCCGCGGTGGACTTCTGGCCGCTCGACCGCCGGGTGCGCCTGACGGGCACGGGCTTCTACAACCAGGCCAACAACTTCATCAACCAGGAGCTCCTGTTCGGCTCCACGTCCCAGTTCAAGAACCTGGGCGACGCGCGCGTCGTGGGCTTCGAACTGGAGGCCGCGGCGCAGGTGCCGCAGCTCAACTCCTCCTTCGACGTCGCCTACCAGTTCCTCAACGCCAAGGCGCTGCCCCTGGACGGCGGGCCCAGCTACCCGCTGGACTACGCGCCCACCCACCGCGTCTACCTGCGCGGCCGGACCAACATCGGCAAGTACGCCTTCGTGGAGCTGTACGGCCTGTTCGTGGGCCCGCGCTTCGATCCCGGCTTCCTCGTGGACGAGAACTCGGGCACCGCCACCCGCGTTTCACTCCCCAGCTACATCACCGCGACCGCGCGTGTGGGCTTCAACGTCCACGAGCGCGTGGCCGTCTCCTTGCTCGGGACGAACCTCTTCAACGCCAAGTATGAAGAGTCCCACGGCTTCCCTGCACCGCCGCTCGGCGTCTTCAGTGAAGTCCGGCTGCATTACTAGGGCGTTGTTGGATAGCGTTGCCTCCGTGAAGGACACCCCCCTGAAGTTGACGCCGGACACGTCGATGACGCCGGAGGCGCTGGACAAGGCCTCCGGGGTGCTCGCGCGGGACGGCCTGTTGCTGGGGCGGGGCGAAGGTGCCGCGCCCCAGCTGGTGCTCTTCGACGGGCGCCTGAACCCCGCGCACGCGGCGCTGCTGGAGCGCGAGCCTCCGGCGCTGCTGCTGGCGACGCGGGACCCGGGAGGACAGCCTTCCTCCTGGGAGGTGCGCCTCTTGGGCGCGCTGCTTCGCGGCGGGGCGCTGGTGCCGGAGGAGGCCTCCGTGTCGCGCGAGGTGTTGGGCAGCGTGGCGGACGTGACGGCCGCGGGCGAGCGCGCGGCCGAAGCGGTGATCCAGGCGGGCGGCTCGAAGGTGGCCGCCAGCCGGGTCGCGGATGTCGTGCATGAGATTGGCGTGAACGCGCTGCTCGACGCGCCGGTGGACGACGCGGGGCAGCCGAAGTACGCCCACCGCCGGGGACAGGTGCAGGCCGTGGCGGAAGAGGATCGCTGCCTGCTGTCGTGGGCGGTGGTGGACGGCCGCGCGTGGCTGGAGGCGACGGACCGCTTCGGCCGCCTGACGACGTCCCCGCTGGTGCGGGTGGTGAAGGCGTGGGGTGAGAAGGCGCAGGTGGACGCTTCCGGCGGTGGCGCGGGCCTGGGCCTGCGGCGCATCCTGGAGCACAGCGACGCGGTGGCGGTGCGGGTGAGCCCGGGGCGGAAGACGCAGTTCGCCTGTGGGGTGGACCTGGGGGATGCGCGCCGCAGGGCCGCGCAGCCCAAGTCGCTGCTGTTCTGTCTGGAACGAGGGTAGGCGGGTGGAGAGCCAAACTTCCAATGCCAGCATCACCTCCCTGCGCGTGGGCAGCCTGCTCCACGTGCGCGTGGCAGGGGTGATCGACGAAACCTTCCCCCTCACCCCGTCCTCCAAGGGCCTCTCCGGCCTCGTGGTGGTGGACCTGGGGCTGGTGGAGCGCATCAGCTCGTTCGGGGTGCGCCGGTGGATTGAATTCGTGGGCCACCCGCCGCAGGGCGTGGCGGGGCTGTACGTCATCAACGCGCCGCCGGTGGTGGTGGATCAGCTCAACATGGTGGAGGGCTTCGCCGGCGTCGCGCGCGTGCTCTCCCTGTTGGCGCCCTACACCTGCCGCTTCTGCAAGGAGGACCGGCTGCGGCTGGTCCGCCTGGTGGAGGAGGCGAAGGTGTTGGATCAGGCGGGCGCCCCGGAGCACCACTGCCCGGTGTGTTCGCAGCCGCTGGAGTTCGCGGACGAGCCCACGGAGTTCTTCGACTTCGCGCGCCGCCAGCAGTTCTCCGCGGTGGACCCGGCGGTGCTGCGCTACCTGCGCTCCAGCATCCCGTCGGAGCCGTCCGAACTCTCCTCGCACCTGAAGATCGTCCAGGACGACATCACGTTCATCACCCTGGCCAGCGTGCTCAAGGGCGACCTCAACGTGCGCCGTCTCGCCTCCGGCCTGGAGGGCCGCGTCGCGTTCGACTGCTGCCACGTGAGCACGGTGGAGCCGGAAGCGCTGCCGCGCATCGAACAGGTGCTGGAGGTCGCCTCGCAGGGCGCGCAGGTGGTGCTCTGCCGCGTGCCCCCGCCGATGCTGGCCGTGCTGTCGAAGTCCTCCAAGGCGCTGCCGGCGAAGCTGGCCACGCTGTGGCTGCCGTGCGACTGTCGCAACTGCGGTCAGGTCACCCACCAGCGCATCCAGACCTCCGAGTACCTGGAGGTGCTGCGCGCCAAGGGCAGCATGGATCGCGTGTGCCCCATCTGCGGCGGCAACGCCCGGGCTCCGGCGCTGGCCCAGTTCCAGGGCCTGCTGGCACGCACGCCGCTCACCGATGGGGCGCAGGACGACATCGAGGCCCTGGAGCAGCGCGCGCTCAGCCAGTACCTCTTCGGCGCCACCAACTCCGAACCCGGCAGCAAGAACACGTCGCCCACGGACGTGCATTCGCAGGGCAGCGGCCGGGTGCAGATCATCCGCCGGCTGGGGCAGGGCGGCATGGCGGAGGTGTTCCTCGCCAAGCAGCAGGGCGTGAAGGGCTTCGAGAAGTTCGTGGTGATGAAGAAGATCCTCGCGCAGTTCGCGGAGAACCCCGAGTTCGTCGACATGCTCTTCGCGGAGGCCCGCGCCAACGCGCGCCTCACGCACCCCAACATCGTCCAGACCTTCGACGTGGGCGTCACGGACGGTGTCGCGTACATCCTGATGGAGTACGTGCGCGGCCCGGACCTGAAGCGCCTGCTCACGGAGCTGCGCCGCAAGGGCATGGCGCTGCCCCTGGAGCACGCGCTGCGCATCGTGGCGGAGGTGGCCGCGGGCCTGCACTACGCGCACAGCTACGTGGACCCCTCCGGCACCGCGCACCCGGTGGTGCACCGCGACGTGTCCCCGCACAACGTGCTGGTGTCGCTGGACGGCGCCATCAAGCTGTCCGACTTCGGCATCGCCAAGGTGCAGGGCGAGGAGCAGACGCAGGCGGGCGTCATCAAGGGGAAGATCTCCTACCTGTCCCCGGAGGCCGCCAGCGGCCGCCCGCTGGACTGGCGCAACGACGTGTTCGCGCTGGGCGTGGTGCTCTTCGAGCTGCTCACCGGACAGCTGCCGTTCCGCCGCGACCATGACGCGGCCACGCTGGCGGCCATCGTGCGCGAACCCGCGCCGGTGCCCTCGCAGTTGCGGCCGCACATCCCGCAGGACGTGTCCGACCTCATCCTGCGCGCGCTGGTGAAGGACCCGGCGCGCCGCACGCCCACCGCGGCGGCGATGCGCGAGGAGATCGAAGCCGTCATCACCCACCACCGCCTCTCCTCGTCGCCCGCGTCGGTGGCGCAGTACTTCAAGGAGACGCTGGGGGACCGGCTGGTGGAGTACGCGCCTTCGTCCGCCAGCGGCCCGGGAACGGGCTCCAACCCCCGTTCGCTGATTCCGGGCACGGGTTCGCACCCGAAGCCGTTGGGCCCGGGTTCCAGCCCCGGCTCCGGTTCGGGCGCCATGCGGGCCCCGTCGGACCTGTCCCGGCCGCCGGTGCGCGGCTCGGGCAGCATGCCGAGGATGGAGGCGGAAGTGCGGCCGCCGCCGCCGGTGGCCGCGCTGGACGCGGAGCGGGGCACCGAGGTGGTGTTGTCGGTGTCCGAGCCCCCGCGCCCGCCCCCGGTCGCCGCGCCCGCCCCCCGGCCCTCGCGCCCCACGGG
>NZ_RAWD01000307.1:0-11313 GCF_003612065.1 Corallococcus sp. CA047B | reverse complement strand
GCCCTCACATGACCCCCGACGACGGCCCCGCCTCATCCTCTCCCTGGCTGCGACGCGGCCGGTGGTTCCTTGCCCTGGTGCCTTTGGTGTTCGGGGTGGGGGTGTTGTTCTGGTGGCATGGAAGCGAGGGAGCGGAGATGCCCGGAGGCCTGCCGGAGGCCTCCCCCCTCCCGGAGCCCGAGCCACACGAGGTGGCGCGGGCACCGGCGGGGCGCGCGACGGGGCCGTCCGGGGCCGTGGAGCCGGCGGCGCCGTCGCTGCTCAGCCCGGAGGCCCGTGAGCGCGAGGCCCGGCGCGAGCTGTGGCAGAAGCGCCTGGAGCGCGCGCAGCGTTCGCTGGAGTCCTACGTGGCGGCCACGCGCTATCCGCCCGAGTCCCGGCCCAGCCGCGAGCATCCGGATCAGATGGAGCTGGCGGAGCCGGAGCGCACGCGGCCGTTGAGCCCGAAGGCCGCGCAGGACGGCACCTCCGACGTGCAGCTGCGGCTCAAGCAGGACAAGGTGTTCGTCGTCGGCGATGAGACGGTGCTCCTCACCGTGGCGTGCGAGGACTCGCGCCGCGAGCCGCGTCCGTGCGAGGTGCTGTCCGCGGTGGCGCACGAGGCGGACCACATGCTGGGCTCAGGGGGCGTGGCGGGTGTGCCGGTCGCCTTCGGGGACAGCGGTCAGGCGGGCGACCTGGTGGCGGGGGACGGGATGCTCACCGGGAGCTTCCAGCCTTCGAGGCAGGGCTTCGCGATGTTCTCCGGCACGCTGCGCGTGGACGTGCGGGTGCGCTCCGGCTCACTGGAGGACGCGACGTTCTTCGACGTGCTCTACACGCCCTCGCCGCCGGCCACGTTCACCCGCCGGGTGCGCGAGGTGCTGGAGGCGGGCTCGCTGGATTTGTACCTGACGGTCCAGGTGCGCAAGGCGGGCCGGTACGTGGTGTCCGCGCGCCTGGATGACGAAGGGGGCGTGCCGTTCTCGTCGGTGTCGTTCAACGAGGAGCTGGCGGAGGGCGTGCAGGAGGTGCGGCTCAATGTCTTCGGCAAGCTCATCCGCGACGAGGCCCCCACCTTCCCGCTGACCCTGCGCGACGTGGAGGGCTTCCTGCTCAAGGAGATGGGGGACCCGGACCGCGAGCTGATGGTCACGATGCGGGGCCCGGTGCACACCACGCGTGACTACGCGCTCCACCAGTTCTCCCCCGCCGAGTGGAAGAGCCCGGAGCGCGACCGCTACACGAACGAGCTGCGGAAGGACGTCGTGGAGGCGCAGAAGCAGCTCGACGCCGCGCTCGCGGACAAGCCCGCGCCCTGAGAAACGGACCCGGGCGCGGTGTGGCCGCGCCCGAGCTTCAGGACTCGGGCGGGTGGAACGCCGGAGGCGCGGTGGCGGCTTCGGCTTCCAGGAGGTCGGCGTCCTGAACGTCCTCGACGTCGGCCTCGGCGCTGGCCAGCACCGCGGCGTCCACCGGGAGTCCGGCGGCCTGCGCGGTCGCGTCCAGGTCCGGTGCCACCACGACGCTGTCCTCGTGCGTGAAGGCCGGCGCGGTCGCGTTCAGGTCCTGCGCCACCACGACGCTGTCCTCGTGCGTGAAGGCCGGCGCGGCTTCGGCCGGGGCTTCCGGCTGCGCCGCCTCCTGGGCTTCAGGGGCGGTCTCCAGCGTGAAGTCGTTCACGTCCGCCAGGAAGTCATCCGGTGGCGGGATGTTCATCGACCCTTCGGCGTACTCGACGTCCGGCACGCTGTCGTCCAGCGTGGCCAGGAAGTCATCCGAGCCCGCCGTCGCTCCGGACGCGTCCAGGTCCGCGTCGTCGCCGGACTCCTCGCTCAGGGCGCGCAGCTCCTCGTCGCTCAGGCCGGACAGGTCGCCCGACTCCAGGAGGAACAGCAGGTCCTCCGCCTCCTGCGCGGAGACGGAGCGGGGCATCGTGTCCAGGTTCTGGAGCTCCCACGCGGCCGCGTCGGGCGACAGGATGTCGGACGGGTCCATGGAGGGATCCGTCTCCACCTCCTCCGCGCGCCGGGGAGCGTTGGCCAGCCGCGCCTGCATGAGCGGCGTCGACGTGGGCATGCCCAGCCGCTGCGCGTACGAGGGCGCGGACGCCTCGAACTCGCTCACGCCCGCGAAGGCGCGCAGCTGCGAGTTCTCCATCAGGGCGGCCCGGGGCTCCGGAGCCTCCACGCCCGCGCGTCCGTGCGCCGCGTTCGGGGCGGCTTCACCGGGGCCCAGGTCCGCGAACAGCGCGCTGTTCAGGTCGCCCTCGGCGTCCGCCTGGAAGTCGCTGTCGTCGGAGAAGCCCCGCCGCACCGGGTCCACCGGCGCCAGGGGCTCCTTGCGCACCGGGGCGGTGACCTCCAGCTGCGAGGAGATGGAGTAGGCCCGCGATGTCGAGATGCCAGAACCCACGCGGCGGATGGAGGTCATGGTTCTCCTCGGGTGATGGCCCGCACGTCGGGCAGCTTCTGGATTGTCCGCCGGGCCCGGGCGGAGTTGCTAGGGGGGTCCCAATGAATCCACCTGGGGACGGCAGGCGAGCAGCGCGAACAACAATCGGCCGCGATGACCGATACCTTCTCCTGCCTCCCGTGATGTGATCAGGTGCGACATCCTCCCGGTTGCCTCCAAGTCGTCGATCGCCATGGTGCCCACCCTTCTTCCAGGACTGGATTCCTGTTCAGCTCCGTCCCGCGAAGCCGGGTACGGTCGCACTGGCGGTCCCCCCGAAGCCCCTCACCGGAAGTGCGGGGCGGGGACGGGCGCGATGTCGGTCGGCGGACACGGGAGGGCCATGGGGCACAGGGAAGGCACCTCCGAGCGTCTTTCTCAGGAGAAAACCCGGCGCGGGTGTCCCGGGCGCGAAGAGGCATGGCCGCTGGCCTCCCGCTTGCTGTACGGGAGCCCAGCCAGGAGGCGGCAGTCATGAGATTCGAGAGCGCGGGGCAGACCCACATCGGGCGGCGACCGCACAACGAAGATGCGTACTGCGTCCTGCCCGAGCGTGGGTTGTTCGTGGTGGCGGACGGGTTGGGGGGCCAGGAGGGCGGCGAGGTGGCCAGTCAGTGCGTGGTGGACACCTTCGCGGGCTTCAGTGACCGGCTGGACAAGGACCGGGACGGCACGTGGCCGGACGCGGTGGATCCCGCGAAGAGCCGGGAGGAGAACTACCTGGCCGCCTGCACCGCGCTGGCCCAGCGCACCCTGCGCGTGCGCCGCGTGGGCAAGCTCAAGGAGATGGCCTCCACGGTGGTGGCGCTCGCGGTGGGAGAGCGGAGCGCGGCGGTGGCCCACGTGGGCGACAGCCGCCTGTACCGCCTGCGCGCGGGCCGCCTGGAGTCGCTCACCCGCGACCACTCGCTCATCGAGGAGCTGCGCGCCGCCGGCCGCGAGCCCCCCGGCAACCCGGCCAACCTGCGCCACCTCATCACCCGCGCCCTGGGCACCGAGAACGCGGAGCCCACCGTGCAGCGGCTGGAGACGCAGCCCGGGGACATCTTCCTCCTGTGCTCGGACGGCCTCTATGAGCCGCTGGGCCCGGAGCTGCTGACGGAGCGGTTGCAGGCCGCGTCCGCCCAGGCCGCGTGTGATGCGCTCGTCTCCGCCGCCTACGATGCCGGGGGCCGCGACAACATCACCGCCGTCGTGCTGCGCGTCGCCGCGGCCTGATCCGCGTCAGGACGCCAGGACTCACGGAAGACAGGGCAGTGGACCCGTCGGGTCGGCGGGTCCCGGCGACCCATCGGGGCGGGTCCAGCCGGACGGAGGGGGAGTCGTCAGACACAGGGACTTCAATCCTTCTCCATTTCCGGGATAATCTGGGGCTCCCCCAGCGTCACCCCCCTCCCTCGACCGAGTGCCCGTTGCGTATGACGCTTAGCCTTGCCGCGCGCTTGACCGCGGCGCTTACCGCCGTGGTTATCGCCCTCACCCTTGGCACCGTGTCGCTGATGGGCCTGTCGCTGCGCTCGCGGGTGGAGGCCGAGATGGTCTCCGCGCTGGGGCGGGACGCGACCCGCTGGCAGGCGCTGAAGGACCAGGAGGTGCGGGTCCTCACGGAGCTGTCGCGCGTGGCGGCCACCCAGCCGGCGTTCGCCAGCGAAACACTGCGCGCGGCGTCCGGCGGCCCGGAGGCGGCCCTCCTGTTGGGCAATCAGCGCGCGGTGCTGGGCGTGGACCTGCTGGCGCTCGTGCGTCCGGATGGAACGCTCCTCGCGTCCACCCGGGAGGGCAGTCTTCCCGGCCTGGAGAAGGTGGTGCGCAAGCAGGGGCAGGTGTTGTTGCCGGCCACGGGCGCGCCCCTGCTCGCGGTGGCCCAGCCGCTCCAGTCCAACGGCGCCACGGTGGGCTATCTCGTGGTGGGGGCGGAACTGGGCGCGGACGACCTGGGGCGCCTGGGCGCGGGCAGTGAGCAGTTGGAGTCGCTGCTGCACGCGGGCTCGCGGCTGGTGGCGCAGTCGGTGCGCACGGTGTCGGCGCCCGCGCTGCTGTCGGCGGCGGCCTCCGGCGTGGCGGATGGCGGCGCGGTGGACGTGGGCGACGCGGCCCTGCACCTGTCGCGGGTGGACGTGGGGGACGGGGTGGAGCTGGTGCTCGCGCGAGGCTCGGCGGCGGAGTGGGCGCGGATGCGCTCCACGCTGGTGGGCGTATTCGGCATCGGGTTGCTGGTGGCGCTGCTGGCGGGCGCGGGCGTCTTCCTGCTGGTGCGGCGGATGATGGCGCCCCTGCACGCGCTGACGGCGGCGGCGGCGCGGGTGGTGGCGGAAGGGGATTTCAGCGGCACGCTGGAGGTCCACTCGAAGGATGAGATTGGACAGCTGGCCACTTCCTTCGGGGACATGATGGCGCGGCTGCGCGCGGTGCTGGTGGCGCTCAAGGGGTCCGCGCAGGAGCTGGAGGCGACGGCGCTGGAGTTGGCCACGTCCGCGTCGGACCAGAACCTGGCGGTGACGCGGCAGGCGGCGGCGCTGCACCAGACGCAGATCGCGGCGCGGCAGCTCCAGGAGAGCTCCCGGGCGGCGGCGCAGCGGGCCACGGGCGTGCTGCGCGAGGCGGAGAAGGCGGGCGCGGTGGGGCAGGCGGGCGAGTCCGCGGTGGCGGGCAGCGTCGGGGGCCTCACGCACATCCGTTCGCAGGTGGAGCGCATCTCCAGCACGGTGTCGGAGCTGCGGCAGCGCACGCGGCAGGTGGGCGACATCACCGGCACGGTGAAGGACCTGGCGGACCAGTCCAACGTGCTGGCGCTCAACGCGGCCATCGAGGCGGCGCGCAGCGGCGAGTCGGGGC
The DNA here is from genome assembly GCF_003612065.1 of Corallococcus sp. CA047B. Taxonomy (NCBI): domain Bacteria; kingdom Pseudomonadati; phylum Myxococcota; class Myxococcia; order Myxococcales; family Myxococcaceae; genus Corallococcus; species Corallococcus sp. CA047B. Next base: position 6,045 of record NZ_RAWD01000307.1, on the reverse strand, counting down.
GGGCGTTCGCGGTGGTGGCGCGGCAGATGCGCTCGCTGGCGGATCAGTCCGCGACGGCGACCTCGCGCGTGCAGTCCATCCTCGGCGACATCGGCCGGGCCATCTCCGAAGCGGTGAAGACGAGCGAGGGCGGCTCGCGCGAGGTGGAGGGCGGCCTGGACCAGGCGAGGGCGGCGGGTGAGAGCCTGCGCGCGCTGGCCATGGTCATCCAGAACAACAGCGAGTCGGTGAAGAGCATCGCGGACATGGTCAGCCAGCAGGACGCGGGCATCGCGGAGCTGTTCGCCGCGCTGAGCGACCTGACCCGGTTGGCGGATGAGACGGTGGAGCGCGTGGCCACGAGCGCCGTCGCCGCCGCGCGCCTCACCACCGCGTCCCATGACGTGAGCACCATCGTGGGTCAGTACCGGCTGTGACGGTGGGACGCGGGGCGGGAGGGACGTCGCCTCCTCGCCGCGAGGTTCCGTACCGCGGGTCATGCGCTGCTTCGCGGGGCGGTGACGGCCGGGCGCCTGCCGCTTCCCGCGACGAGCGCCCCGTGCCGCACGAAGCGGCCGCTTCGCGGTGCCGAGCCAGGGCGTCACGACGAGGACGCTTGATGCGCGCCCCCGGTTCGTGGCTCTTCGGCTACCCCGCCTCGCCGCCGTCGATGGCGTAGGCCGCGCCGGTGATGGCGCCCGCCGCCTCCGAGGCGAGGAAGAGGCACACCGCCGCGACCTCCTCCGGCTGGATGATGCGGCCCATCGCGTTCATCGACGCCAGGGCCTCGCGCGCCTGCTCCTCCGTGCGGCCCGTCGTCTTGGAGACGGCGGCGGTGGCGCCCGCGAACATGTCCGTCTCCACCCAGCCCGGGTTGACGTTGTTCACCGTGACGTTCTTGCGCGCGTACTCCACCGCCAACGCGCGCGTCAGGCCCAGCAGCGCGTGCTTGGACGCGCAGTACGCGGACGTGTACTTCGCCCCGCGCGTGGAGGTGATGGATCCGATGTTGATGACCCGCCCGCCGCCCGCCGCCACCATCGCCGGCATCAGCTCACGGCACAGGATGAACGGCGCCGTCACGTTCACCGCCATCACCTTCGCCAGGTCCGCGGTGCTCGTCTTCGTCAGCGGCGCGGAGACCGTGATGCCCGCGTTGTTCACCAGCACCCGGGGCGCCCCGCCCGCGAGGATGACCTTGCACGCGGCGAGCAGCGCGGACTCGTCCCCCACGTCCACCGCGTGCGTGCGGATGCGCTCGCCGCCCTCCTTGCGCAGGGCCTCCAGCGACTCCGCGGATCGCGCCAGCGCCCACACGTCATAGCCCTCGCGCGCGAACGCCAGGGACACCGCGCGGCCAATGCCCCGGCTGGCGCCCGTCACCACCACCGTCTTCGTCGTCTCGCTTGCCATGGGCCGGAAGCATAGCCCCGCGCCCGCCTCGCGTTGACGCGTGTTCGCGCGGGCTGGGGGCTCCGTTCCCTTCCCGGCGTTCCTGCCTCCACGCGGATTCTTTTTCGCCGCCCGCGATATGCGCGCGAAGGCCGTGCGTTTCATGGCGCAGCACCACCGGGCCAGGATTCGCGGGCCCGGTCGGTTTCCTCAGTCACTCCCCCCTGACGAAAGGGCTCCTGCTTCCATGCGCCTGGCGCATGACGACGGGAGCGCCTTGCCCGAGGCACCATGAGCGTGAAGTCCGTTGAGCGTGGCCTGTTGGTTGTTGCATCCCTGCTGGCGTCCACCCAGTCCTTCGCGGCGCCGCCCGCGGGTGCCACCGTCAATCCGCGCGTCCTGGGCACGCGCGCCATCGTCGCGTGCGACGCCGTGGAGAAGTCCTGCGGCGTGGCCAGCATCTCCTTCCCCGCGGGCATCAGCGGCCTGGTGCCCTATGGCCGCCCGGACGTGGCGGTGGCCACCATGTTCTACCCCTCGGTGGATGACGCCGAGGCGGTCATCGCCCGCACGGACGCGGGCGACACGGCGCAGACCGCCGTCGACTACGTGTTCACCGTGGATCCGTACGCGGACTACCGCCAGCTCGCCGCGGTGAAGCTCAACGCCAACGGCACCATCACGGTGGGCCAGAAGACCGGCGCGCAGAACGCCCCGGAGCGCTGCGCCGTGAAGGGCACCACCTTCGTGGTGCAGGCCAACAACCAGACCAACGCGCTCATCTGCACCGCGATGGCCGCGGGCTTCCAGAGCGCCAAGGGGAGCCTGCCGCAGCGGCTGCTCGCGTCGCTCAAGGCGGGGGCCCTCGTGGGGCGGGACCGCAACGGCGAGCGCTCCGGCGTCATCCGCGTCTGGACCTCGGAGAACGAATCGACCTTCTACACGAAGGTGCTGGCGGACGCCGTCGTGCACAACAGCCGGACGGCGCTGAAGGACCTGGACGTGGAGATGAACCGCTACCAGGCGGGCATCGCCGCGCCGTACGCGTCGGACCTCATCCCGCTCGACGCGGCGACCGCGAAGACCGTGAAGACCGCGCTGAGCAAGACCGGGCACTACGCCGGTGTCGTGGACGGGACCTGGAACGACGCCGCCGAGCAGGCGCTGTCTGACTTCAACTGGAGCAACCTCTTCTTCCTCAAGCCCACGGTGGTGGTGGGCGGCCAGCGGAAGATCGATGGTCCGCTGGTCAACTTCCTGCGGGACGCGGACCCGAAGGCGCTCATCCCCGGGGGCGAGTGACGCAGCGAGCGCGGGTTTGACGGCTCCGGGAGTGCGACGTTAAGCACCCCGGCATGCCCCGCGCCGACATCACCGACCTGTTCCGCATCGACGACCTGCTGTCCGCCGAGGAGAAGGCCGCCCGCGACTCCGTGGCCCGCTTCGTGGACTCGGAGGTGCTGCCCATCATCGGGCGGCACTTCCGGGACGGCACCTTCCCCGCGCATCTGGTGCCAGGGCTCGCGGAGCTGGGCGTGCTGGGCGCGAACCTCCAGGGGTATGGCTGCGCGGGGATGAACACCGTCAGCTACGGGCTCATCCTCCAGGAACTGGAGCGGGGGGACTCCGGCCTGCGCAGCTTCGCGTCCGTGCAGGGCTCGCTGTGCATGTTCCCCATCCACACCTTCGGCAGTGAGGAGCAGAAGGCGCGCTTCCTGCCAGGCATGGCGAAGGGAAAGCTCATCGGCTGCTTCGGCCTCACCGAGCCCGACTTCGGCTCCAACCCCGGCGGCATGCGCGCCCGCGCCCGCAGGGACGGGGACACCTGGGTGCTCAATGGCACCAAGGCGTGGATTACCAACGGCTCCATCGCGGACGTCGCGGTGGTGTGGGCGAAGACGGAGGACGGCGGCGCGGAGTCCGTGCGCGGCTTCCTGGTGGAGAAGGGCATGCCGGGCTTCAGCGCCCGGGAGATTCCCGGCAAGTTCTCCCTGCGCGCGTCCCTCACGAGCGAGCTGTCCTTCCAGGACGTGCGCGTGCCCGAGCGCAACGTGCTGCCCGGCGTCGTGGGCCTCAAGGGACCGCTGTCGTGCCTCAACAACGCCCGGGCCGGCATCGCGTTCGCGGTGACGGGCGCGGCCATCGCCTGCTTCGAGGGCGCGCGCGAGTACGCGCTGTCCCGCGCGCAGTTCGACGGCAAGTCCATCGCCGGCTACCAGCTCACGCAGGAGAAGCTGGCGGACATGCTCCAGGAGATCGTGAAGGCGCAGCTGTTGAGCCTGCGGCTCGCGCGCCTCAAGGACGAGGGGAAGAGCAACCCCGTGATGGTGAGCCTGGCCAAGCGCAACAACGTGAAGAGCGCGCTGGAGATCGCCCGCGTGGCCCGGAGCATCTACGGCGCCAACGGCATCACGGACGACTACCCGCCGGTGCGTCACATGCTGAACCTGGAGAGCGTCTTCACCTACGAGGGCACCCACGAGGTGCACACGCTGGTGCTGGGCAAGGCCATCACCGGCATCGACGCGTTCGGTTGAGCGTCGACGAAGACGCGTTCGGTCGAACGAAGGTCGGCGGTGGAAGGGCCGCGCCGCTCCCCTCGCTCCCGGGTGGGAGGAGGGGAGGGCACGGGAAGGAAATCAGGACTGCGTGCCGCCTTCGGTGCCGGGCTCCGGCTCGGAAGCCGCAGCTTCGGTTTCGGCCTCGGCCTCGGTGTCCTCGGACGCGTCGCTGGCCTCGGGGGCCTCCGGCTCGTCGGGGATCTCCGGCGCGGTGCCAGCGGCCTCCGCGGCCTGCTGCGCCTTGAGCTGCTCGTCGTTCATGAAGCCGACGGGGCTCTCCTTGCGGTTGAAGAAGCGCACGGCCTTGGCGGACAGCTGGAACATCTGCTCGGCCGCGGCGGCGGGCACGAGCGAGTGTTCAATCTGCGCGGGCTCCGGACGCTCCACCACGCCCAGCTCGCCATCCTCCAACTGCTTGGCCTGGACGGGGGACAGCTCCATGCGGCGCAGCTTCCCCTTGCGCGTCATGAAGTAGAACGTCGTCTCGCCCGGCTCCTGCGGCACCTGGGAGCCCAGGACCAGCTCGCGCAGGGCCCGGTCCAGCTCCACCTGCTTCTTGGACTCGGCGCGCTGGTAGGCCTTGGAGCCCGGCATGGGCGGCAGCTTGGGGATGGGCTTGTCGGTGGTCGCGCCCGGACGGCTGGACGCGGCGAACCCGCCCTGCGGTCCCCGGAAGCCTCCACCCTCGCGGCGCGGCGGGCCTCCAGCACCTCCACCACCCTCGCGGCGCGGCGGACCTCCGGCGCCTCCGCCTTCACGGCGCGGTGGGCCTCCGGCGCCTCCACCGCCCTCACGGCGCGGCGGACCTCCGCGGTCGTCTCGACGCGGCGGGCCTCCCGATGTCCGATTCTCATCACGTCCCCGGTGGGCGGGCGCGCGTGGAGCGCTCCCCCGGCTGTCTTCAGGGGGGGAGGCCGGGCGTCGCGGAGGCGTGGGAGAAGACTCGGTCTTCTTGGCCTGCTCCTCGGAGACGAGGCCCGCTTTCAACAACTTGTCTCGCAGGTTCTGCATGGGTTGGGCGTTCTATCCCTTGCACGGCTGCACGCAAGCCACCGCTTGCCGCTCTTGTGGGCCCCACGTAACTTGCCGCCCCCGCCGTCCTGTTGTGGAGGTTCCGTGAGAAGTCTGCCGAAGTCCGCCGCCGCCCTTGCCCTCGTCCTGGTCGCCACCGGCTGCTCGGACCCCGTGGACAAGGCGGCCAAGGCCCGCATCTTCTCTCCGGAGGACCCGCCGAAGGTCGTCGCCTCCGCGAAGCAGAAGCTGCCGCCGGAGGACGTCGCGGACAACCCCCAGGTGTCGCGCCGCATCCTGGGCATGGACGCCGCGGAGGTCACCGAGCGACTGGGCCCGCACTTCTTCCAGTCCACCCTGAGCTACGAGTGGGCCGGCCCCAACGGCAACAACCCCGTGAAGCTCACGGAGACGCGCTCCTTCCGCGCCGGCCCCGGGGGCGTCAACGGCGACTTCCACGGCATCCTGGAGAACTCCCGCGACCAGGGCCTGGAGGTCATGCGCGTGCAGGGCCAGGTGTTCGCGCGCAACCGCTACGGCCCCTACCGCCAGCGCCTGCGCGACCGGGGCATGGCCGAGCGCACCCGCACGGAGCTGACGGGCGCCATCCGCGACTTCGACAGCCTCTTCCAGGGCCGTATCAAGCTGACCCCCGCCGGCACCGTCACCCACGAGGGCCGCACCGCGTGGAAGTACGCCGTGTCCCTGGGCCCCGAGCAGCAGGGCGTCGTCGCGCAGAAGATGCCCGCCGCCTTCGCGCCCCGCGCCGGCGCGGATGAGACCACGAAGCGCCGCGCCAACTTCTTCACGCACCGGCTGCCCCGCTCCCTGGAGGGCGAGGTGCTGGTGGACGCGGACACGTCCGTGGTCCTCAAGGCCCGGCTGGATGGCCGCATCGGCGTGCCGCAGGAGAAGACCCCGGAGGCGGCCGAGCTGCGCATGACGCTGGAGTCCAGCCTGACGGAGATTGGCAAGGACCCGAAGCTTGCGCCGCCCCAGGACTTCCTGCCGGACGCGGACAAGCCCCAGGGCATCGCGGACGCGCTGGACCACTTCGGCATCCCGCGCGGCAAGCCCGGCGACTCCCCCTCCACCCACGGGG
>NZ_RAWD01000306.1:0-11369 GCF_003612065.1 Corallococcus sp. CA047B | reverse complement strand
GGGCCGGAGGGGCAGTCCGTGCTGACGATGGGGCACCCCAGCGCGAGCGCCTCCAGGAGCACCATGGGCAGGCCCTCGAAGCGCGAGGAGAGCGCGAACGCGGTGGCCCGCCCCATCAGCGCATGCGGGTTGTCCGCGAAGCCGGGCATGAACACGGAGGCCTCCACGCCCAGCTGCTTCACCAGCGCCTTCAGCTCCTCCTCCAGCGACCCCACCCCCAGGATGAGCAGGTGCGTGTCCGCTCCGGCCGCCTGCATCCGGGCATGGGCGCGGATGAGCACGTCGAAGGACTTCTGCGGCTCCAGCCTTCCGACCGCGATGACCACCGGCTTCTGGTACACGGCCTGGGCCCACTGCGGCAGCGGGGCCAGCGCGGCGACGCGGACCCGCTCCGCGTCCACGAAGTTGGGGATGACCTCCAGCCGCTCGCGGTCCACGTTCACCAGCTCCGCGAACGCCTTCGCGGAGTCGTAGCCACACGCCACGATGCGGTCCATGCCCGGGTACAGCACCTTGAGGCCCCAGAGCTGCCGGCGCGGCTGCTCGCGGTGGAACGCCCCCCAGTCGAAGTGCACCATCCCCAGCACCGGCTTGCCCAGCATCGCCCCGGCCATCCGCGCCAAGAGCGCCGCCCGGCCCTCCTGCCCGGAGACGATGATGTCCGCCTTGCGCGCCTCGTTGAAGAGCTTCCAGAGCATCCGGGGCAGCTCCCAGCGCCGGTACGCTTCAATGCCCACGCCCCAGGAGATGGGCACGTCCGCCGGGATGCGGTCGCGCGTGTCCGGCGGCGGCGGCCCGTGGTGGAAGAACAGCGAAGGGTCGAACCGCTCCCGGTCCAGCCCCGCCAGCACGTTGCACACCGAGCGCTCGATGCCGCCCGTGCCCATGAAGACGAGCGTGAACAACACGCGCCGCCTGCCGGGCGCCGGTGCCGAGGCCGTCATGTCTCGCTGCGCCCGCAGGTTCAATGTCTGGGCTTCCCGGAAAGAAATGATTTTCATCCTCCCGTGCGGTTCGCGACCGTCCGACGGGCCCACCCGTTGAATCACCCGTGGATCATTAGCCCACGCACCCTGCCATAGGTAGCGAAGGCCGCACGGGCGCGCCACTCAGCGGACAATTGAATGACGCCATGGTTTTGGATCTCCGGGCCCTGCGTTTTCTCGTGACTGAAACACGGGCACGGCCGCCCGGCGGGCGGGTTCGTGACACAGGGCGACGGGGCCCTTTGGCGCCCTCCCCGTGGACGCCTGTCGGGGGACCCGGGGCTGGATATAGGCTCACAATCCATCCCCGTGAAGAAACCCATCCCCCTCGTCCGCCCTGCCCGCCTCCTCGCGCTCGTCCTGGCGGGTGTCCTCGCGCTGGCCGCCGTCATCGCGTACCGCAACGTCCGCACGGCCAGAGCCGTGTTGCATCCCGCGCGTCAGGCGTTGAAGCCGCTGGGGGACGCGACGCTCCCGGCCCGCACGGACGTGACGCTGCGCACGCGGGACGGGCTGAGCTTGCGCGGCTGGTACGTGCCGTCGCGCAACCGCGCGGCGGTGGTGGTGATGCACGGCTTCGCGGAGAACCGCACGCAGATGCTCTTCGAGGCGGAGGCGCTGTCGCGCGCGGGCTACGGCGTGCTGCTCTTCGACTCGCGCGGCCACGGTGAGAGCGACGGAGACCTCGTCACCTGGGGCGACCGGGAGCGGGAGGACCTGCGCGCGGCGGTGGACTTCCTGTCGGCGCGTTCGGACGTGGAGCCGTCGCGGCTGGGCGTGCTGGGCTTCTCCATGGGCGGCACCACCGCGCTCCTGGAGGCCCTGGACGATGCCCGCCTCAAGGCGGTGGCCGCCGCGGGCGCGTACCCGTCGCTGGTCGCGGACACGCGCTACAGCTACGGGAAGTGGGGGCCGCTGAGCGTGCAGCCGGTGCTCTGGACGATGCGCCTGTCCGGCGTGGACGTGGACGCGGTGGACCCCATGGCGCGCCTGTGCGAGCTGAAGGGCCGGCCGCTCCTGCTCATCAACGGCGACGTGGATGAGTACGCACCCGCGTTCCTCCAGGACGCGATGTTCCAGGCCGCGTGCGAACCCAAGTCGTACTGGGTGGTGAAGGGCGCGCACCACGGCGGGTACGCGAAGCAGGCGCCGGAGGAGTACGCGCGCCGCCTGCGCGACTTCTTCGACGCGGCGCTGCTCGGCGGCTCCTGATCAGGGCGTGTCGGGCGTCTGCGACGCGGCCCGCCAGTGCGGGGGCTCATCCATCGCGGGCCGGCCCTCCAGCAGCTCGTGCGGACGGAAGCCGGCCTTGTAGCGCAGCGAATCACACGCGAGCACGCGGTAGCCCAGGTAGACGTACGGGATGCCCCGCTCGCGCGCCAGCTCCACCTGGAAGAGCACGCTCGCCTTGCCCAGCGACAGCCGCGAATACGCGGGGTCGTAGAAGAAGTACACCGCGCTCCACGCGCGCGGCATCTCGTCGCACAGGCCCAGCCCCACCAGCTTCGGGCCCGCCGGGTCGCTGTCGTCGTACCAGGCCACCTCGCGCGCGGACGGGTGCGGGAAGGCGAACTGGAGCGAATACTCGCGCTCGCCCAGCTCCGAAGGGTCCCATTCGCGCACCGTCTCCCGCTCCGCGTGCCACGCGCGGTAGAGCGCGAGCCGCTCCTCGTCCACGCGTGGCGGCCCCACCTCCACGCGCAGGTGCGCGCACGCCGCCCGGGCCCGGCGCTGGCTGCGGTTGGGCTGGAAGCCCTCCACCGACACCCGCAGGGACACGCACTCCTGGCACCCCACGCACGCGGGCCGGAAGTACTGCGGCCCGAAGCGGCGCCACCCCCGCACGAGCAGGTGCTCGTACTCCCGGGGCGTGACGTTGCGCATCAACAGCGTCTCCAGGGACGCCTGCCGCCCCGGCAGGTAGCTGCACGGACGCGGAGCTTCGATTTCGTGTGCCAGCAGGACGGCCATCGGTGTTCCTTTCCTGTCGGCCCGGCGTCCTTCCGTCAAGCAGTGCCTGCCTGGTCGGCGACCCACCCCCCGTCGGGAACGACCCATTCCGGTGATCCGTTCCGTATCGAGGGTGGCACACCGACTGCAAGTCACCGGCTGACGCCGTACTGCTTGCGGAAGAGGGAGAATGCACATGGCCCGCGAGGAACTGCTTCCTGGATGGCTGCCGCTCGACCCGGCGGAAGAGACCGAGCTGTCCGCTCACGGCGACGCGTTCTCGGAGGAGGACGCCCCGGAGCCCTTCATCGCCTACGTCGGGGATCTGCCCAGGGACGCGGACGCGTTCGACGACGGGTTCGACTTCGCCGTCGCCAGCTTCTGACGCCGCGCAGGGGGGCGGGCGGGCGGCCACGGTGTGGCAATCCTGTCGCGTCAGGACCGCAAAACCTGCCGGATCCACGGCCGGCGACGCAGTAGAAACTTCCGAGAAACCGGGAGGAATGGCTGGATGCTCCCTCTCCGGTGAAGCGGGCGGGTAGCGCCGGACACAGGGGCGGACATGGGGCGCAACGCCCCTGAGGCAGAATGTCCCGTCGCTCCAGGTCGTCCGGGACAAGGAGTCCCCGGGCTGGCTTCTCAGTCGTGGGCCGCCACCGGTATAAGTCCGGCATGTCCCAGATTGACGTCTCGGTGGTGATGCCGACGTACAAGCGCGAGAAGGAAGTGGTGGAGGCCATCCACTCCGCGCTGCGTCAGGAAGGCGTCCAGGTGGAGGTGCTGGTCCTGGACGATTCGCCCGAGGGCACCGCTCGCCAGGCGGTGCAGGCCATTGGCGATGAGCGCGTGCGCTACTTCAAGCAGGACGTGCCGTCGAAGGGCCGGCCCGCGCTGGTGCGCAACCACGGCGCCACGCTGGCCCGGGGGCGCTACCTGCACTTCCTGGACGACGACGACCTGCTGGCCGACGGGGCGCTGAAGGCGATGGTATCCGCCCTGGACGCTCGGCCGGACGCGGGCGTCGCGGTGGGCTGGGTGGTGCCCTTCAGCGAGGATCCGGAGTGGCTGGAGGACAAGAGCAGCTACTTCGAGCGCGTGGCGAGGGTGGGCGCCACCACGCCCAACAGCGCGTGGACGGTGGCGCACATCCTGTTCCTGGGCACGCTGTACGTGAACTCCGCGTGCATGGTGCGCCGTGACTACTTCCAGCCGCTGGGCGGGTTCGATCCGAACATCCCCGTCTACGAGGACGTGGACTTCTACATGCGCGGCATCCGCCGCTACGGCCACGTCTACGTGAACCGCCCCATCCTCAACTACCGGGTGGGCAAGCCGTCGCTGATGCACGACCTGGGCAAGAAGGGCGAGAAGGTGGAGAAGTCCGTGGCGGAGTCCAACGCCATCATCCACAACAAGTACCGGCGTGAGCACGGGGAGCTGGAGTACCGGCTCCTGCAACTGGCCACGCGCGCGCTGAAGAAGCGCTTTGAACTGACGCGCTACCTGCCCCTCAAGCTGCCCCGCGCTTCCTGAAAGAGTCCCCACCGTGAGCCTGCATCGTCGTCTCGTTGGAACCGCCAAGCGGCAGCTGAAGCAGACCCTGGGGCCCGTGGTGCAGCGCGTGATGGCCCCCGCGCGCGCCTTCCTCCCCCCGGAGACGTGGAGCCTGGAGTCGCGCCCCGGCCAGGGGCTGTTGCTGGAGGGCGTGTCGCTGACGGACCTGGTGAAGGAGCACGGCTCGCCGCTGCACGTGGTGCACCTGGCGGCGCTCCACCGCAACGCGGCGGCGTTCCAGGCGGTGCCCCCGGGCGCGGCGGGCGGCTGCGAGGTCTACTACTCCTACAAGACCAACCCCGTGCCCGGCGTGCTGTCCGCGCTGCACGCGCAGGGCGTGGGCGCGGAGGTGATCTCCGCCTACGAGTTGTGGCTCGCGCTCAAGCTGGGCGTGGCGCCGGAGCGCATCGTCTACAACGGCCCGGTGAAGTCGGACGCGTCCATCCGCGAGTCCATCACGCGCGGCATCGGCCTGCTGGCGGCGAACCACGTGGAGGAGCTGGACGTTTTTGCGCGGCACGCGCAGGAATTGCGCAAGCGCCCGCGCGTCGCGGTGCGGGTGACGACGGCGCAGGGCTGGACGTCGCAGTTCGGCACGCCCATCGCGGGCGGCATGGCGCTGGCCGCGTACCGCAAGGCGCTGGCGGCGGGGACGCTGGACGTGGTGGGCCTGCACGCGCACCGGGGCGAGCTCATCCGCACGGAAGCGGAGCTGGAGGGCTTCGTCGGCGCAGTGCTGGACTTCGCGGACGAGCTGCACCGGGAGCTGGGCCTGGACCTGGAGGTGCTGGACCTGGGCGGCAGCCTCTGCACGCCGACGGTGGAGCACATCGAGAACAAGGACTGGCGGCTCAACCTCACCTTCCAGCGCGACCTGCCCGCGCCGGACTTCGCGGCGGCGCTCTCCATCGAGCGCTACGTGGCGAAGGTGGTGTCCCAGGTGGAAGCGCACTACGCGAAGAGGGGCCGCGCGCGTCCGCGCATCTTCCTGGAGCCGGGCCGCGCGATGACGGGCAACACGCAGCTGCTGCTGGGCCGCGTGCACGCGCTGAAGGACGGCGGCGAGCGCACCTGGGCGGTGCTCGACATGGGCATCAACCACGCGGAGTGCGTGCGCAACGAGTACCACCAGCTCTTCCACGTCGAGCGGCCGGACGCGCCCGCGCACCGGGCGTACACGGTGGTGGGCCCCATCTGCACCCCGGGCGACACGCTGTACCACGCGGTGCGGCTGCCGGAGCTGAGGGTGGGCGACACGCTGGCCATCATGGACGCGGGCGCGTACTTCGTGCCCTTCGGCACGTCCTTCTCCTTCCCGCAGCCGGCCATCGTGGGCGTGGAGGGCGGGAAGGTGCGCGTGCTGCGCCGGGCGGAGCAGAACGAGGACCTGATCACCTTCGATGATCCGGCCTCCGTCCCCGCTCGCGCCGCCAGCTAGCAGCCGCCCGTCAGCTGCGGTTGAAGACCATCATCCGCAGGAAGGCGCGGGGGTGGCGCGCGGACCCGTAGGCGATGGTGGCCAGCTCCACCGCCGCGGGCATCATGTCGTCCCGGTCGATGAGCGGATCCACCGCCTTCTCCCGGTGGGTGTTGAGCCACTCGCGCCACTGCCGGGCCTCGGTGGCCGGCAGCGCGCCGGACAGCCGCTGGAGGTTGAGCAGCATCTCCAGCGCGATGCGGTTGCAGAACACCTCTTCGTCGTGCCGGGCACTGACGGCGCGCGCGTCCGCCACCGCGTTCGCGAGCGCCTCCCGGTTGCCCGTGGCCGCGTGGTACGCGAGCAGCGGCAGGGGCAGCCCGCGCGCGATGTCGAAGCCCATCTGCCCGTAGAAGCGCGGGTTGAAGTCGATGAGGAGGTAGGAGTCCTTCGTCTGGATGAACTCCACCTCGAAGACGCCGTGGTAGCCCAGCCGCTGGCACAGCCGCGTGAGGCCCGCCACGAGGTCCGGGCGCAGCGGAGCGGATTCGAAGCAGACGCCCACGCCCAGCTTGCGCGGGCGCTGGAGCACCTTCATGGCGGCGCGCGCCTCGAAGAGCTCGCCGGACTCATCCACGAAGCCGGACAGGCTGTAGATGCCCTCGGCGGCTTCGGGGTGGAACTCCTGCACCATGGGGTTCACGACGGCCGGGTCGAACTTCACGAGCATGGGCGCGTACGTGTCGCGGGCGAACTCGCGGTACTCGCGCGCCAGGTCCTCCGGGGACGACACCGGCTGGCCCTTGCGGTGGGTGGCGTGGAGGATCTGCGTCGTGGGCTTGAGCAGGACGGGGAAGCTGGCCTCGCGGCGCACCTGCTCCAGGTCGGCTTCCGACTGGGGGAACCAGGTGCGCGGCAGGTGCAGGCCCACCTCCGTGCCCACCTCGTAGAGGCGGCGCTTGTTGAGCAGCCCGTACACCGCGTCCACGCCCGGGTCATAGAGGTGGAAGAGGTCCTCCAGCTTGGGGCGGTGCGCGGCGATGAGCCACGCCAGCTCGTCGCTCGTCGGGTAGAGCACGTGCTTGACGGGCTCACGCAGGCCGAAGTCCACCAGCCACTGGAGGAAGGCCTCCGGCTGGGATTCCGGCGGGCACTGCACGCGGCGGCTGACGAAGCGCGAATAGCTGGCCGGGCCCAACCGCCCGGTGTCCGCCACCGTCACGTCCACGCCATGGCGTCCCAGACAGCGCGCCGCGGCCAGGGTGCCGTAGAAGTTGGCGGAGAACAGCAACGCGGGGGGACGGGCCGCGATGACTGCCGCGGGGGCCTCATCGGAGAAGGCCGCCTCTTCCATCTCATGCTCCAGATTCGCGGTGTCGGCCCCGCCACGGGGGCGCGAGGAGGAACGACGGGATTGTCGGAGACGCTGCCCCAGGCGACTGCCCCCCGCATCAGGGGGGGCGGTACCGGCGGCCGAAGTGCTGGCCATCAGCCCCGCGGTGAGAAGCGTCAGAAGGTGCCTGTTCATGTCGAGCCGTCTGCCTTCCGGAAGCCCGGGTGACCCCCGGAGGGCAATTCCGGACAGAATACCTTTTCCCGCTGCGCTTGCGATCGCTCCTCGCGACGATTGCACCCCCAAGCAGCGGCGTTCCGTCAGCCAGGAATGCCGCCGGGCGGGCTCCAGCGCAGGCACCCCTGGGTCAGCAGCCAGGCATCGGTGGCGACCCCGGGGGTCGTCGTCGCGAGTCGGAGGACGGACTCCGCGAAGGCCTCCGGCGGCGCGGTGTGGCCGGCGGCGCGCGCGGCCTTCCACGCGGACTCCCAGGCCTGGAAGAAGGCGTGCACGGGCTCGCCCGGTCGGACGCGGCGGCGCAGGTCGCGGGGCAGCCAGTCGCGCAGCAGCAGGGGTGCGAAGCCCCGGGAGAAGTCGGTGTGGAACAGGAGGCTCTCGCGCACGGGGGCCGCGTCATCCGGAGCCCGACGCAGCAGGTGGGCCACGAGCACCGCCCCGTCCGTGTCGGAGCTGCCCTCCACGAGCAGGCCCGAAGGCAGCAACGGGCGTGTCAGCGCGCGGTGCACCTCCGGGATGCGCTCTTGCGGCCCCTGGCGCAGCAGGTTCATGGCGCGCACGAGCCGGGCGGGCTCCTCCGGTGACAGGGGCAGCGCGAAGCCACCTTCACGGAAGTGCGTGCGCGCATCCGCGTGCGTGCGCGCGGCGGCCCCGGCCCGTTCGGCGTCCAGCTCCACGCCCACGACGCTCAGCTCCGGGTTGAGGGTGCGAAACGCCGCGGCGCTCTCCAGCGTCGTCCAGGGCTGTTCGCCGAAGCCTACGTCCACGAAGACAGCGCGCGCCCAGGCGTCGTCCTGGCGCGTGAGGAGCGCGGATTCGAAGCGGCACAGGTACGCATCCAGCGCGCGCAGGCGCCCGGGAGCGGTGCGTCCCCGCGTGCGGATGTCCAGCTCGGCGTCGGCCATCCCCTGGACATGGGCGAGCGTCGCCGGGACGTCAAGGGCCCCGGTCCGCTCCGTGGCCCGCGAACACGGTGACCGGGCCCCCAGTGCCGTCCACGGCCGCGAGTGGAGCGAACGTCCCCGGTGTTCGGCGTCAGCCCTGCCTCCGTCCGCCCACAGCTCCCGGGCCTACAGGCCCGCAGGTCCGCCGCACCGCCCGGATTTTCGTCCGTCCGGCGTCGCACCTAGAGTCGGAGGCCCGTGAACCCTCCATCCGCCTCCTGCCCCCGCTGTGGCGCCATGCGCGCGGACGGACCCGAGTGCCCGGCGTGCGGCGTCATCTACCTGCGCGCGGAAGCACGCGCCGCCGCCCGACAGGCCGAAGCACGCGATGCCGCGAAACGGGACGCGGCCCTGAGTGAAGCGGAGGACCAGCGGCTCGCGCTGCGCGAGGCCCTGGAGGCCCACACCGCGCCCACGTTCGTGCCACACCTGAGCGCGGCGCGGCCCACGCAGGACGCCGCCCTGGAAGGCATCACCTTCCACGCGGAGGCCACGAACGGCGAGGACGTCCTGGAGGCGCGGCTGCGTCTGTGGGTCCTTCCCGCGGCGCTCCTCATCGCCTCCCTCGCGGTGCGCTCGCCGGGCTTCCACGCCCTGATGCGCATCTTCCTCACGATGCCCGTGCATGAGCTGGGGCACGCCGTCACCGCGTGGTTCTGCGGCTTCAGCGCCACCCCCTCGCTGTGGTTCACGTCCGTGTCGGAGGAGCGCTCGGTCTTCATCCCGCTGGTCCTGGCGGGCCTGCTGGGGACCCTGACGTATCAGGGCTGGAAGCGTCGCCAGTGGACGTGGCTGGGCGCGGGCGCGGTGCTGCTCCTGGCGCAGGCCGTGGGCACGCTGGGCCTGGACCACCGGGAGGGCCGGTCCCTGGTCACCTTCGGAGGTGACGCGGGGATGATGGTGCTGGGCACGGCGCTGATGGCCACCTTCTACGTGCCCCCGGAGCACTCCCTGCGCAGGAACGCGCTGCGCTGGGGCTTCATCGTCATTGGCGCGGCGGCCTTCATGGACGGCTTCGAGCAGTGGTGGGCCGCGCTCTCCCACGTGGAGCGCATCCCCTTCGGCCGGAACGAGGGCTCGGGCCTGAGCGACCCGACCCGGCTGGTGCAGACCTACGGCTGGAACATCAGCCACCTCATCCGCCGGTACGTGGCGCTGGGCATCACCTGCCTCGTCGCCCTGGGCCTCCTCTACCTGGGCGCCCTCTGGCGCGTGCGCGGCTTGCTGCGCCGTGGGACTTCCGCCGCGGGCTGACGCCAGTCTCCGAAGGGCCACTCGAAGCCGGGCGTGCGCCGCACCTCCGGCGACCGGGCCCCGCGCCACTTCAGCGACTCCCCGGGCCGCAGCAGGAGCGCCTTCGGTCCCTCGCCCTGGGCCTTGCGCACCTCCGCCAGACGCTCCGGATACGGATCCGCGTCCGGGTTCTCATCCAGCGAACTGGCGCCCGTGACGGGCTCACCCGGATAGCCCTCGTACCGGGGCCCCATGCCCTCGCGCCAGTACCAGGGGGCGCCTCCGTCCGCGCAGGGCACCACGTAGCGCGCGCCCAGCAACGCACCGTAGCGCAGCGCCTCCTCCGGCCCCGCCATCAACCGCTGCGGCGTCGTGAGCGCGTCGCGCGGCACGTTGACGAGGAAGGCATCCAGCGTGGTGAAGCCGAAGAAGATGGGTGGCAGCCGGAAGCCGCGCACGCCGCAGAAGAGCACGTCCACCGGGCCCTGCGCTTTGCGCACCTTGCGGCAAACCGCGTCCATGTCCCCGCGCACGTCATGGCCCGCGTCCGCGAAGAAGGCGGCGGAGAAGTCCGGCGTGCTCACGTGCCACGTGTTGCCCTCGTTGAAGAGGCCTGGGTGCGGCCCCTCGCCATCAGTGGGCTGCTCGCCGTGGAAGGGCAGCGCGCGCACCGTCACGTCGCCCACCTGCCGCGTCTCGCCCCAGCGCAGCGCTTCCACGCGCGTGAAGCCCAGTTGCTGGAGCCGCAGTGCGCAGTCCGTGGAGAAGAGGCTCTCGCGCGCCACCGTCGGCACGAAGATGCGCGTATCGCGGGGCAGCGGCAGCAGCGAGCCCAGGTGGAAGTGGTCTCCGTGCGAATGCGTGATGACCACCGCGTCCACCCGCCCCAGGTCGCCCGCCTGCATCGGCGCGTAGCCGGGCAGGTCCGCGTCTCCGGCGGGACGGAAGTACGGATCCACCAGCACGCGCCCTTCCCTGCCCGCCACCAGCACCGTGTTGTGCCCCACGAAGAGGGCCCCCGGCCCGGGCACGTCCACCGGTCCCTCGTGCCGCACGAGCCAGCCGGCCTGGGACAGGTCCCCCAACAGTTCGTCCACGACCGGCGCGACGGACAGGCCGCGCAGCTCCTCCGGCGTCGCACCCCGAGCGAGCGCGGCGAACAGGTCCGCCACCACCGGCCAGTCCTTCGCGCGCACCGGCACGTCCAGGCCCAGCGACTCCTGGCGCAGGTGCAGCACGCGGGGACGGTGGAGAAGCGGATCCGGGAAGAGGACGTCCTCGCGCAGCACGCGCCGTCCCATGCGCCGCTTCGTGCCCACGCACAGCGCGGCATAGCGGGGCGTGTCCTCCAGCCAGCGCACCAGCGCGTCGGCTTCCCGCAGCGCGCCCTCGCGGCCCAGCGCGGCGATGTGCCGCTTGAGCGGAAGCTGTGCGCGGCGCACCGGACGCGCCGTGGGTCCCTGGATGCTGCACCCCAGGTCCTCATGGTGGTCGGCCTCCGTCTTCGCGGAGGCCAGGACGGCCAGGCTGACACCACGGTGCAGGGTGAGTCGCATGCACCGCGACGTCGCACGGCCGGTCGCCCCTTGCAAGGGTCCGCGAGCCTCGCGGCGCGGGCAGCGACGGGCCGCCGGGTCGCCCGCATCCGGGAGGCCACCGCCGGTTGTGGGGGGCCCGCGAACGCCGCTACCCTCCGCCGCACCCATGGCCCACCC
>NZ_RAWD01000305.1:0-11370 GCF_003612065.1 Corallococcus sp. CA047B | reverse complement strand
CCCGCCCCCGTCGCCGCCAGCGCGAAGCCCAACCCCACGCTCGCGCGCATGCCGCCCCGCACCAGCACCTTCACGCCCACCGTCGAGCCCACCGACCAGCCCAGCAACATCGGCACCAGCGCGAGCCCCGCACCAATCGGCGAGTGTCCCCCCTGCTCCGTCATCCACAGCGGCACCCACGCCGACATCGTGTAGAGCAGCGCTCCCGCGAACAATCCCCCCGCGAGGCCACTGAGCACCGTCCGGTCCTTCACCAGCGTCGCCGGCAACAAGGGCGCCGCCGACCGGCGCTGCTGCCGCACGAACAGCGCCGCCACCGCCACCGCGCCCAGCGCGCACACGCCTCGCGCCCGCGCCGCGCCCGGCTCCAACGCGAACAGCAACAGCGCCACCGTGCTGCCCGCCAGCACTGGCCCCCACCGGTCCAGCGTCACCGACTCGCGCCGGGGTGGATCCCGGTAGGACAGGTGCAACAACAGCGCGGACAGCACGCCCACCGGCAGGTTCACCAGGAACACCCACCGCCACGAGGCGTGCATCACCAGCCAGCCTCCAATCAGCGGCCCCAACGCATTCGCCGCGCCCCACGCTCCGGTGAACAGACCCTGGATGGCGGCCCGCTCACGCAGCGTGTACAGGTCCGCGCTGATGGTCAGCGTCGTGGGCTGCAGCGCCCCCGCCCCCAGCCCCTGCATCACCCGGAAGCCCACCAGCGCCGGCACCGACGTCGCAAGGCCACACAGCGCCGAGCCCAGCAGGAACAACCCCATCCCCGCGAAGAACACCGGCTTGCGCCCCACCCGGTCCGCAAGCTTGCCGCTCACCAGCACGCCCACCGTCGAGGCGAACAGGAACGCGGAGAACACCCACGGGTAGAGCGAATCGCCCCCCAGCTCCCGGGTGATGGTCGGCATGGCGCTCGTCACCACCGTGCCCTCGAAGGCACTCACCACCAGCGCCAGCAACACCGCCCCCGTGGCCACGCGCCGTGCCCCGCCCGGCTGCATCCGGCTGCCCGCGTCCACCGTCACGCCGCTTCCATCCATGCCCCTTGAGTATGCCGCCAGCCACCATGCGGAAATCGCATCTTCCGCATAGAGTCCTTGCGAAGAACGCATGACCTCCGAACAGCTCCGCGCCTTCCTGCACGTCGCACGCGAGGGCCGCGTCTCCACCGCCGCGCGCGGGCTGGGCCTCTCCCAGTCCGGCCTGTCCCGACAACTCCAGACGCTGGAGGCGGAGCTGGGGGCCCGACTCCTGGTGCGCACCCCTTCCGGCGCCGTCCTCACCGACGCCGGGGAGCGCTTCCTCCCCCATGCCACACGCGCCCTGGAAGCCCTGGCCGCGGGCCGCGCGGAGCTGGAGCGGCTGTCCGGGACGCCTCGCGGCCCCGTGGTGCTGGGCACCCTGCCCACCGTGGGCGCCTACCTGCTCCCGGACCTGATGGCCGCCTTCACGCGCAGCCACCCGGAAGTGCGTCCCCGCTTGAGCCAGGACCACGCGCCGGTGCTGGAGGAGGGCGTGGCCCGGGGAGGCCTGGACCTGGCCATCCTGTCCCTGCCCGTGCGCCGCGTGGACCTGGTGACCCAGCTGCTGTGGGATGAGCCCCTGGTGCTCGCCGTGCCTCGCGGCCACCGGCTGACGCGGCTGGGGCGGCCCGTGGCGCTCCAGGAGCTGACCGATGAGACGTGGGTGCGCATCCCCGGCATGGTGGGCGCACGCGCGGTGGAGGCGGCCTGTGAGGCGCGTGGCGTGACGCCGAAGGTGGCGCTGGAGACGGACACCGCCGAGGCCCTGGGCCGCATGGTGGAGCGGGGCCTGGGCGTGGCGGTGGTGCCCCAGCTCATGGCGAAGGACGCCCCGGCCCACGGCTTCGACGTGGTGCCCCTCACGCGGGGCAGCCCTCGCCGGCAGGTGGCGCTCGTGCACCGGGGACAGGGCTACCTCACCGCCGCCGCGCGCGCCCTCAAGGACGCCATCACGGAACACGTGAAGCAGCACTTGCTGCCGACGGTCCGCTAGCCTCCCCCGAGCCTGGGTGGACGAGCAGACAGACATTGAACAGGCATCCGGCTGCTCCGCGTCCGGGTCTCAGGGAAGGCTTCCCTGCCATGAGGGGATCCCCTAGAACTTCGCCCCTGTCGGTGAGCCCCGGGAGCTGGACGACGTGACGGCGGATGAGCTGTTCAGCGGTGCCGGTGAGATGGCTTCCCGGATGCGCGAGAATGACTGGGCCGCCACGCCCCTGGGGTCCGTGGAGGGCTGGCCCATCTCACTGCGGACGCTCGTGCGGACGATGCTGCACTCGCGCCATCCCATGTTCCTCTGGTGGGGCCCCCAGCTCATCCAGCTCTACAACGATGCCTACGTCCCCAGCTTCGGCAGGGGAAAGCACCCCGCGGCGCTGGGGCAGCCCGGCCGCGAGTGCTGGCCGGAGATCTGGCCCATCATCGGTCCGCAGATCGACGACGTGATGCGCGAGGGCAAGGCCAGCTGGAATGAGGATCAGCTCGTCCCCATCTTCCGCAACGGCACCATCGAGGAGGTCTACTGGACCTACGGCTACTCGCCGGTGTTCGACGACGCCGGGAGGATTGGCGGCACGCTGGTGGTCTGCACCGAAACCACCGCGCGCATCCTCGGCGAACGGGCCCTGCGACAGAGCGAGGAACACCTCCGCCGGGTCGTGGAGGCTTCAGGCGCCGGCACCTGGGAGCTGGACACCACCTCCGGTCAGATGCTGGGGGATGCGCGGATGGCCGCGCTCTTCGGACTGCCGGACCCCTCCGGCTTCAGCCTCCAGCAGATGCTGGAGTGTGTTCATCCCGACGACCGCGAACGCCTTCGCGGCGCCATCGACTCCGCGCTCGCCGGTGAGACGGGCGGCCGTTACGTCGTGGAGCACCGGGTGTTGGACACCACGGGCGGCGCCCCCCGCTGGGTCGAGGCGCGCGGGCAGGTGTCCTCCGACGCGGCCGGAAAGGCCGCCCGCGTCATCGGCACGACGCTCGACATCAGCGACCGGAAGTGGGCGGAGGAGGAAGGACACAGGGCCCGGCGGGAACTCCAGGGGTTCCTGACGCAGGCCCCTCTGGGCGTCGCGATCCTCAGTGGCCCGCGTCACGTCTACGCCTTCATCAATGCCCCCTTCATGGACATGCTGTTCGGTGGCCGGCCGGCCACGGACCTCTTGAACCGCTCCGTCCGGGAGGCGCTGCCGGAGCTGGAGGGCCAGGGCTTCTACGAGCTCCTCGATGGCGTCTACCAGACGGGCAGGAGCTTCCACGGCGCGAAGCAGCGCGCGTCCATGGTCCAGGCCGACGGAAGGGAACGGGAGCTGTTCGTCAACTTCACCTACCAGGCGAAGCGCGACCCGTCCGGGCGGATCGACGGCATCCTGGCGGTCATCTACGAGGTGACCGACCAGGTCAACGAGCAGCGGGAGATTGAACAGCTCGCGGAGAACCTTCGCGCGGCCATCGTTTCGCGGGACACGTTCCTGGGGGTCGCCTCCCATGAACTCAACACACCCCTGACCACGCTCAAGCTGCAGACGCAGATGAGCCGGCGCGCCTTGTCGAAGCAGGGCGCCTCCGCGTTGCCCCCGGCGCGACTCGAGAAGCTGCTCGACACCACGCTGCTCCAGGTGGAACGGCTGGGGCGCCTGGTCAATGACATGCTCGACGTGTCCCGCATCAGCTCCGGGAAGCTGACGGTGATTCCCGTGGAGACGAACCTCTCCACGCTGGTGGCGGAGCTGCTGGAGCGCTTCGCTCCGCAGTTCGAAGCGGCCGGATGCCGGCTCGTGACGGAGCTGGAGAACGACGTCATCGCGCCGCTCGACGCCATGCGCATCGAACAGGTGCTGACGAACTTCATCATCAACGCCATCAAGTACGCGCCCGGCAAGCCCGTGCACGCGAAGGTGGAGCAGCGGGGCCCCAAGGTGAAGGTCAGCCTCCGGGACGAAGGCCCGGGCATCCCCAGGGAACATCAGGACCGGATCTTCGTCCGGTTCGAGCGTGCGACGTCCTCGAGCGAGGCCAGCGGCCTGGGGCTCGGCCTGTACATCGCGAAGCAGCTCATCCAGGGACACGGCGGAACGATCGCGGTCGAAAGCGAGCCCGGCCGGGGCGCCACCTTCAGCTTCGAGCTACACAGCACCTAGGAGACGCCCATGCCTCGCACGGACAGCCTGGTGGAGTACACGTTGGAGCTGCTGGAGCCGCTCGGCCCGGTGCAGGCCCGCTACATGTTCGGAGGCTGGGGCCTGTCCTACGCGGGCCGGATGTTCGGCCTCATCATCCAGGGCCAGCTCTACCTCAAGGTGGATGACGTCACCCGCCCCGCCTTCGAGGCCGAGGGCTGCCGGCCCTTCATCTACGAAAGCAAGGGCACGGCCCACCAGATGAACTACTTCACGCCCCCGGCGGACGCGGAGGACAACGGCCGCATGCTGCTGCCCTGGGCCCGCCGCGCCGTGGACGCCGCGAACCGCTCCGCGCAGAAGAAGCCCGCCGCGAAGAAGAAGCCCGCCGCGAAGAAGAAGCCCGCCGCGAAGAAGAAGCCCGCCGCGAAGAAGGTCGCGGCGAAGAAGGCCCCCGCGAAGTCGAAGGCGAAGCCGCGCGTCAGGCCGTCTTGATGGAGGCCGCGTCGCCGAGTCCCAGCTCGGCGACGGAGACCTCGCGCATGCGGAACTTCTGCACCTTGCCCGTCACCGTCATGGGGAAGCTGTCCACGAACTTCCAGTGACGGGGAATCTTGAAGGTGGAGATGCGGCCGGCGCAGTAGGCCGTCAGCGTCTCGGCGGTGAGCGTGGCGCCGGACTTCAGCCGCACCCACGCCATCACCTCCTCGCCGTACTTCACGCTGGGCACGCCGATGACCTGCGCCTCGCTGATGTCCGGATGCGTGTGGAGGAACTCCTCCACCTCGCGCGGGTACACGTTCTCCCCGCCCCGGATGATCATGTCCTTGATGCGGCCGACAATCTTGACGTAGCCCTCCGCGTCCATCGTCGCCAGGTCGCCGGTATGCATCCACCCGGCCCGGTCCACCGCCGCCGCCGTTGCCGCCGCGTTCTCCCAGTACCCGAGCATCACGCTGTAGCCCCGCGTGCACAGCTCGCCCGGCTGTCCCAGCGGCACCACCGCGCCCGTCTCCGGCTCCACCACCTTCACCTCCAGGTGCGGGTGCACGCGGCCCACCGTGGACACGCGCTTGTCCAGAGCGTCATCCAGCAGGTTCTGCGTGGACACGGGCGACGTCTCCGTCATGCCGTAGCAGATGGTGACCTCCCGCATGTGCATCCGCGACTGCACCTGCTTCATCACCTCCACCGGACACGGCGAGCCCGCCATGATGCCGGTGCGCAGCGACGTGAGGTCGAACTCGCCGAAGCGCGGGTGGTCCAGCTCCGCGATGAACATCGTGGGCACGCCGTAGAGCGACGTGCAGCGCTCCGCCTGGACCGTCTGGAGCACCACCAACGGCTCGAACGCCTCGCCCGGAATCACCATGGTCGCGCCGTGGGACGTGCAGGCCAGGTTGCCCATCACCATGCCGAAGCAGTGGTAGAACGGCACCGGGATGCACACGCGGTCCTCCGGGCCGTAGCGCAGCACCTCGCCCACGAAGAACCCGTTGTTGAGCACGTTGTGGTGCGACAGCGTCGCGCCCTTCGGGAAGCCCGTGGTGCCGGACGTGTATTGGATGTTGATGGGGTCATCGAACTGGAGCGACGCCTCGCGCTCCGCCAGCGCCTCCACGCTCACGGCCGCGCCGACCTTCACCAGCCGGTCCCAATCCGAGTCCAGCACCAGCGCCTCGCGCAGGCCCGCGCACCGGGGCCGCACCTCCGCGAGCATCGCCGTGTAGTCCGTCTGCCGGAACCCCTTCGCCAGGAGCAGCACGCTGACGCCCGCCTGGTTGAGCGCGTACTCCAGCTCCGACGTGCGGTAGGCGGGGTTCAGGTTGACCAGGATGGCGCCCGTACGGGCCAGCGCGTACTGCGCCACCGTCCACTCGAAGCGGTTGGGCGACCACAGCCCCACCCGGTCCCCCTTCTGGACGCCAAGCGCCAGCAGCCCCCGGGCCACCTCCGTCGTCGCATCCCAGAACTGGCGCCACGTGACGCGGTAGTTCTGCGACGCCACCACCAGCGCCTCACGGTCGCCATGCCGCTCCACGGTGCGGCGCAGGTTCTGACCGAGGGTCTCCCCCAGCAGCGGGGTGGTGCTGGTGCCGTGGGCATAGGACAGGGCGGAGGTCATGCCTCCATCGTCCCCATGGCGGCCCCTGCTCGGCAAGCGCCAGCGTGGTGGGGTGGCCCCCGGCTGTCCGCTCGAACGCAACCGGTGCGCGTTCAACGCAGCCGCCATCAGCGACTGGCCTCACCCTCCCCGGCGCGGGCCCGACGGGGTCTCCGCACACGGTCCACGCCCTGGCACGCGGCGCAGGAGTAGAGCGTGCGGGCCGCCAGCGTCTGGCCCTTCACCTTCGCACCGCAGCACGGACACGGCAGCCCCGTGCGGCCATACACACAGAAGCGCTCCGCGCGCTTGCGCCCCGGAGACGGCAGGGGCGGCGCGCCGGGCGTGACGATGAGCCCGTCGCGCGCACCGTCCTCCAGCAGCGTCCGCATCGCACTCCACAGCGTGTCGAACGCACCCCGCTCCAATTCGCACGCGGGCAGGAGCGGCGGCAGTCTGGCGAGGAACAGCGCCTCCGCCCGCACGATGTTGCCCACGCCCGCGATGCGCCCCTGGTCCAGCAGGGCCTGCGCCAGCGGCATGCGCCCCGACGTCAGCCGCGCATACGCCCGGTCCGGTGAAGCCTCCGCGCGAAGGGGATCCTCGCCCAGCCGCGCACGCAACGCGGCCTCCCCTTCCGGGGTCAGCAGCTCGCACGCGGAGGGCCCCGACAGGTGCAGCGTCGCCGCGGTCGACGCCAGCCGCAGTCGACACGCCAGGGAGGGCGCCGGCGCCTCGCTCCGGAAGTGGCGGATCCGACCGAAGAGTCCCAGGTGGATGTGCAGCCGCACGTCCCCTTCGAAGACGTGGAACAGGTGCTTGCCGTGCGCGTCCACGCCCAGGAGCACCCGGCCGGAGAGGACGCGCGCGGCCCTGTCCAGCCGCCCCTGGGGCGAGTCGGCCGTGAAGCGGCGTCCCACCAGCCAGCGGCGGTGGACCCTGGCAACCCGGTGGATGCTGTGACCTTCGGGCATCCCCCTGGGTAACCCCGGCCTCCCCTCCTCGCCATGACGCGCCGCGACCCGCCCCTCGTTCTCCGGGCAGCCGGGCGGCCGCGACGTTTTGCCGCCGACGGCATCTGCGTACGGAACCGGGCCGTTACGCCTCCAGGGACCGAAAAAATGCCAATCCGGCCTCGTTCAGATGTTCCTGCGCTTGAAACAAAGAAACCGGCCCCCTGGCACGCTATCCTGACGCAACGCCCCATGGACGATCCGAACGCCCGACTTGTAGCCACCCTGCTGGAGGCGCGACAGCGCCACTGCTTCCCCCCGGATGTGCGCAAGGCGGCGCCGGAGTTCGTCGCGCAGGTGCTGGGGCTGCTCTTCCCGCACTTCGCGGAGCGGCTGGAGTGCAACGCCGCCGCGGTGCGCCGGGACGTCACCGCCGTGGAGGCGAACCTCCAGCGCATCCAGGGGCTGCTCGCGCCGCACTACCCCAGCACCGACGCCAGCCTGTCCACGCACTTCATGGCGGGGCTGCCGGACATCTACGCCTGGCTCCAGCAGGACGCCCAGGCCATCTTCGAAGCCGACCCCGCCGCGCGCAGCGTGGACGAGGTGGTGCTCACCTACCCGGGCTTCTACGCCATCGCCATCTACCGCGTGGCGCACGCGCTGCACCAGTTGGGCTTCCCGCTGCTGCCGCGCCTGCTCACCGAGTACGCCCACCAGCGCACCGGCGTGGACATCCACCCGGGAGCCACCATCGGGCGCCGGTTCGTCATCGACCACGGCACGGGTGTCGTCATTGGCGAGACGACGATGATTGGCGACAACGTGAAGCTCTACCAGGGCGTCACGCTGGGCGCGCTGATGGTGGAGAAGGCCCTGGCGGACAAGAAGCGCCACCCCACCCTCGAGGACGACGTGGTGGTGTACGCGAACGCCACCATCCTCGGAGGCACGACGGTGGTGGGCAAGGGCAGCATCATCGCCGGCAACGCGTGGCTCACGCAGAGCGTGCCGCCCCAGTCCGTCGTCACCCGCCGCAGCGAGGTGCGCGCGCGCCACGGCGACGAGGGCCTGGACGTCCTCGACTACCAGATTTGAGAACCCCCAACGCAGTGACCTTCCCCGCACAGGAGACGCCATGAAAGTCGACAGCATCCTGCAGACCATTGGCAACACGCCGCACGTGCGCATCAACCGCCTGTACCCCTCGCGCGTCACGGTGCACCTGAAGCTGGAGCGCGCCAACCCGGGTGGCAGCATCAAGGACCGCATCGGCCTCGCGATGATCGAGGATGCGGAGAAGAAGGGCCTGCTCAAGGAGGGCAGCGTCATCATCGAGCCCACCAGCGGCAACACCGGCATCGGCCTGGCGATGGTGGCCGCGGTGAAGGGCTACAAGCTCATCCTGGTGATGCCGGAGTCCATGAGCATCGAGCGCCGCCGCGTGCTGGCCGCCTACGGCGCCACCTTTGATTTGACGGAGCGGGCCAAGGGCATGAAGGGCGCCATCGCGCGCGCCACGGAGCTCGTCGCCCAGACGCCCAACGCGTGGATGCCGCAGCAGTTCGAGAACGAGTCCAACATCGAGGTCCACAAGCGCACCACCGCGCAGGAGATCCTCAACGACTTCCCGGACGGGCTGGACTACCTCATCACGGGCGTGGGCACCGGCGGCCACATCACCGCGTGCGCGGAAGTGCTCAAGGCGAAGTGGCCCAAGCTGAAGGTGTTCGCGGTGGAGCCCGTCAAGTCGCCCGTCATCAGCGGCGGCCAGCCGGGCCCGCACCCCATCCAGGGCATCGGCGCGGGGTTCATCCCGAAGAACCTGCACACGGACGCGCTCGACGGCACCATCCAGGTGGATGAGAAGGACGCCTTCGAGTTCGCCCGCCGCTCCGCGCGCGAGGAGGGCATCTTCGTGGGCGTGTCCTCCGGCGCCTCGCTGTCCGCGGTGAACCAGAAGCTCGCGGAGATGCCGGACGGCAGCCGCGTGCTGGCCTTCTGCTACGACACCGGCGAGCGCTACCTGTCCGTGGAGAACCTCTTCCCGGCGCAGTAGTCCCCTTCGCCGGAAGGTCCGGGTGCGGGCGCTGCCTGCCTCACCCGGGCCGGTACGCGCGCACCAGCTCCACCAGCCGGTCCATCTCCGCGGGCGTGTTGTAGAAGTGCGGCGACAGGCGGATGCGTCCGCGCCGCACGGAGTGGGCCACCTTGCGCTCGGACAGGTGCGCGCTGAGCGCCCGGACGCTGGCGCCCGGCGGCAGGAAGGTGAGGATGCCCGCGCGGTCCTCCGGCGCCGGCCCCACTTCACAGCCCAGGTCGCGAAGCCCTGAGTCCAGGCGGGCCACGAGTTCGCCAATCCGTGCACCGATGGCGTCCGTCCCCACCTCCAGCAGCAGCTCCAGCGCGGCGCCCATCGCGTAGATGCCGGGGTACGCGGCGCTGCCCTCCTCGAACTTCGCCGCGTCCGGACGCAACTCGAAGTGGGAGCGGTTGAAGTTCCACGCGTCGGTGGTGCTCCTCCAGCCGACCAGCGCGGGACGCACGCGCGGGAGCACGTCCTTCGCCACGTACAGGAACCCGATGCCGGAGATGCCCAGCATCCACTTGTGGCTGTCCGCGCTGAGGAAGTGGATGCGGCTCTTCTTCACGTCCACCGGGATGCAGCCCACGCTCTGGATGCCGTCCACGCACAGGAGCACGCCCGCGCGTTCGCACAGCAGGCCCAGGGCATCCAGGTCCGTGCGATGCCCGGTGGCGAACTGCACCGACGACACCGCCACCAGCTTCGTGCGCGGGGTGAGCACCGCCGCCACGGCTTCGGGTGTCACCCCCCCGTTCGGCGTGGCGATTTCACGGACCTCCACGCCCCGTTCCTTGAGATGCAGCCAGGGGTAGACGTTGGAGGGGTATTCGAGGCTCGTGGCGACGGCGACCTCGTCCCCGGGCTTCCAGTCCAGCCCTTCCGCCACCAGCCCCAGCCCGTGACTGGTGTTGCGCACGAAGGCCACTTCTTCCGGCGAGGCTCCGATGATGCGCGCGGCGAGCCCCCGCACGTGCTCGCTGTGGGACTCCCAGCCGCGCTCGTGAAGGATGCCGTGGTGCACCAGGTCGTCCATCCACCCCTTCACCGCGGAGGCCGCGCGCAGGCTGGTGGGCGCGACGCCCGCGTGGTTGAGGTAGAGCTGTTCGCCGAGGACGGGGAACTCGGCGCGGTAGGACTCGAACGGGGTGCTCATGGCCCTGGAGTGTAGCCACGCGCCCCGAATTGCGGACGGGCGCATGGGGACGAGTGTGCACTCCTCGGAGGGATCAATCCGCTCAAGGCTCCGAGCGCCCGCCGGACCAGTGCTACAGGACGACCAGCAGGCCCAGCGACGCGGTGGGGTACACCGTGCGCAGGCCCAGGTTGCCCGTGCTCACCTGGAGCGTGCGCACGTCGGTGAAGGTGAAGCCCGGACCCGCGCGCGCCGACAGGCCCACGCGTCCGGAGCCCGGCCGCCACATCACGCCCAGCGTCGGCTCCAGGAACGCCGTCGTCGTGTACTCCTTGGTGTCCGGCGACGCGACGGTGGCCCGCGCGATGAACTCCTCGTAGCCCACCGCCATCCCCAGGAACGGCCGCACCGTGCCATCCGCCAGGAAGGCCAGCGTGTAGCGGCCATCCACGCCCACGCCGAAGTTCAGCTTCACGTCGCCGCCCTGCACGCCCGTGAAGCGCGCCTTCGCGCCCAGCGACCGGCTCCACCCGCCCGCGCGCCCCATCAGGCCGAACGCCAGCCGCGCGTCCTTCGACGCCGCGACCTCCGCCCGCACCCCGTAGAGCGAGCCGTCCAGCGCGGGCGGCTGCAGTTCCAGCAGGAACGCCCCACGCCGCTGCTGCTCCTGGCCCGTCGACGAGCGGCCCACGTCCTGCGCCAGCGCCGGCACCGACAGCAACGACACACCCACCGCCACCGCCGCCTTCACCCACCGCATCGACCGCTTGGACTCGACTCGCATGGACCATCTCCTTCGATTTAGCCGTACGACTAATTTAGTTACACGACTAACTAAGACCCTCAACGCAGGATGTCAAGCCGTCGGCTGTTCGTCCGTCCTTGCGGGGTGGGAGGCCGTGCCCTATGGAATCGGGATGCCTCCCACCCGCCGTGGCAAACAGGCCC
>NZ_RAWD01000304.1:0-11480 GCF_003612065.1 Corallococcus sp. CA047B | reverse complement strand
GCTGGAGGTGGGGGCGCGGGGCCTCATCCCCGGCTCCATGGGCACGGCCTCCTACGTCGTCGAGGGCCGGGGTGCGCCCGACGCCTTCCGCTCCTGCTCGCACGGGGCGGGCCGCGTGCTCACCCGCACGGAGGCCCGGGCCCGCATCCGCCCGGACGCGCTCGTCCACGCCCTGCGCCGCGTGGTGTTCGACCCGGCCCGGGCCCCCTCGCTGGTGGAGGAGGCCCCCGCCGCCTACCGGGACCTCTCCGAGGTGCTGGAGGACGAGGCCGACCTCGTGACGCCCCGCGTCCGACTCACCCCCCTGGCCGTGCTCAAGGGCTGAGGTGGGGGGAGGGGCCTGTCGGGTGGACGACACCCCGTCCGCCCGGCAGGCCTCCAGAGGGGGCTTGGAGGAGTGATCCACCCCCCACACTCCACGCAGAAAGAGGCCCATCGTCAGAGTGGGTTCCCGCGCCCGTCGAGATGCCGTAGTATCGGCCCGAAAGTACGCGTGCGAACCTGCTGGGGCGTCGTCTAATGGCAGGACGTCAGACTTTGACTCTGATTATCAAGGTTCGAATCCTTGCGCCCCAGCCACTCCGCTCCGGGGGGACGCGGTCAACGTCCGTCCGGAGGTAGAAGGCGGTGGGCTGATGCCGCAGAAGACGCTCCTGCTGGTCACCGTGGGCAGTCCACCGACTGCGCTCGTGAACGCCTTGCAGGAACCGCTGATGACCCACATGGGCGTCAGCGCGGTCGTGAGCCGGACGGCGCTGTCGTCCCCTGCCTACGCCTTCAACAAGGACCGGGGCCAGTACCACTGCAACGCCATCATGCGGAGGCTGGGCACGTTGCTGGAGGACGCGCCGCAGGACCTGGTGATGGGGGTGACGGACGCGGACCTGTTCGTGCCGGACTCGCCCTTCGTCTTCGGTGAGGCGGACCGGGAGTCCAAGGTCGCGGTGATGAGCCTGTTCCGGCTGCGCCAGGGCGCGGAGGGCGAAACGCTGCGCCGCCGCGTCCAGGTGGAGGCCGTGCACCAGGCCGGTCACCTCATCGGCCTGTCCTACTGCGAGGACTCCCGCTGCGTGATGTTCTTCCCGCAGGCGCCCCAGGACATCGACCGCAAGCAGCTGGGCCCCTGCAACGTCTGCCGCAACGAGCTGAACCGCCTCAACCGCTGAGCGCTCCCGGACTTCCCGACACGGGGGCGATGAATGCCTCCGCGTGCGTTGACGTCCCAGCCCGCGTGCCCTGTAGGCTTCGGGCGAACGTGTGGCAGGGCCGGCGGCACAGCGGGAGACAGCGATGATGGGGATGCGGCGGTGGCTCGGAGCAGTGGTGGCGGTGGGTCTGTTGGGCGCGTGCGAGCCCCTGGATGAACCGGGTGGCGGTGGCACCACCGGCGACGTGCTCTTCGACCGGGGCTTCGCGTTCGTGCGCAGCGACCGGAACATCTACGTGGTGGATGACGACGGCGACCCGAACAGCCCGGAGCGGCTGACGACGGCGGGCAACGCGTACACGCCTTCGATTTCGCGCGACGGCACCAGCATCGTGTTCGTGCAGCGGGTGGGCAGCACGTCGTCCCTCCAGACAGTGCCGACGACGGGCGGTCCGGTGGCGACGCTCCTGAGCACCAACGACGCGGCGTGCGGCACGTGCACCAACTTCCGCGGCCCGACGTTCAGTCCGGATGGGCGCACCATCGTGTTCGCGTTCGACCGGGGCTCCGGGTCCATCAGCTCGCTGGCGCGCATCGCGGTGAACGGCAGCGGCTTCACGGAGCTGACGCCCGGCGCGACCATCAATCACGGGTCGCCGTCCTTCTTCCCCAATGGGACGACGGTGGTGGCGCCGGCGGGCAGCAACACCTTCCAGTACAACCAGCTCGCGTTCGTGCCGGTGGGCGGTGGCAGCCCTTCCTATACGTCGTCGCTGGGCAACGAGGTGCTGGCCATCGCGAACCGCGCGGTGGTGTCTCCGGACGGGCGGCAGGTGGCGCTCGACGCGCGGCTGTCGTCCGGCAGCACGCGCATCTTCGTGGGCAACGTGACGTCGGTGGGTCTGAGCGGCAGCCTGCGGCGGCTGACGGACTACACCGCGAGCACCGTGCAGGAGAGCTTCCCCAGCTGGACAGGCAGCACCACGCTGGGCTTCCTCTTCAACGACTCCGGCGGCGACCCAAGCATCTACCGCGCCCCGGTGTCCTCGACGGCCAGCTCCGTCACCCTCGCGGTGCCCGCCGCGAACGAGCCCTTCTACGGGCCCATCTGACGGTTCATGGGGGCGCCGGGGTGGTGCTTGGGCGCGCTTTTTCCGGTCGGGTGAAGTACTCGTGCAGCGCGGTCAGGGTGCCTGTGCTCGCGAACAACACGAGCACGGTCGCGATGAAGAGGAAGAACCTCCGGCTGAGGCCCGTGCCCACGGCCATGTGATGTCGCGGCGCATCCGCCAGGTAGAGGACGTCGACGGGGGAGCCTGGGGTCTGCTCGGAGGCCGGCGGGGGCCACTCCTGGAAGCTGCCTTGAAGCTCCGGGCCCTCCGGCGGACGGAAGGCGTAATCGACGGATCTCTTGTTGCTCCGGGGGTTCCTGACGCGGACCACCTTGCCCCGTGCGTGCAGCCCCTCCCGCTCCAGCCGCACGACCAGGCGGCGGGAGTAGATGAGGAGTCCCAGGACGAGGGAGGGCAGTCCCAGGAAGCCCACCAGGAGGCCGGCCAGCATCGAGAGTTCCATGGTGTCCCCAGGATGACGGGTGGGCGGCGGTCGAATCAACCGCCGGGCTTCAAGGTCCTCGCCGCAGGGGGCGCATCTGCGATTCGGCGGGAGGGGGCTCCGAGGGACCGGGTTCGGGTTCCCAGACACGGTCCACCAGCACGTACAGCCCGGCGCAGAACACGATGACGGCCAGGGCGGAGTAGGCGGAGAACAGCGGTCCACTGACTCCGCCACCTTCGGGCAGGCTCCAGCTCAAATCATTGGGCCAGTAGGCGACGTCCACCTCGGAGCCCTTGGACAGGCCGAACCAGGTCGTCGCATGGTCCTCGTAGGAGTGGTGCAGCTCCGTGCCGTCCGGCAATGAGAAGACGTAGTGCAGGGTGCAGGTGCTGCTGTTGCGCGAGCCACCGCCGTGGTGGATGACCTTCTCCGTGATCGTCGCGCGTGCGTGCATGCCCTTCCGGCGCAGCCGCGAGTGGTGTTGGTACGTATGTCGGGCCCACAGCAGGAGCAGGGGCGTGACCACCAGGGTGAACAGCTCGAACAGGACGAATTGGACGTTCATTGGTGGCTCTTGAGCGGGTGCTCAGGATGGCGGAGGGGTGGACGCCGAAGCAACGTCCGCTGACGCCGGCCCGGCCCGGGCCAGCAGGACCAACAGCCCGAGCAGGCTCAAGGGCACCAGCACGACGGTGAAGAACAGGGCGAGCCCCAGGGACATCAGCCCGTGGCCCTCGGGGAAGCTCCAGCGCGGCTGCTCGCGGCTGTAGAGCACCTGGATGGGGTCTCCGACGCGCAGGCGCTTCCACAGCCCGGAGGAGATGTCGCGGTGATGCGTCATGCGCGTGCCGTCGGGCAGGGGGAACGCGTAGTGCAGCACGTACTCACTGTCATCCGAGTACGCGAGGAACTCCTTCTTGAGCACCGTGCCCTGCGCGTGGGCGCCCTCGTCCACGATGCGCGCGTCGCGCCGGTACATCCCCCACGTCAGCACCAGCATCGTCAGGCCAATGGCCGCGAACGATGCACCCAGGACGCGGGCCGCGATGAGGGACATGGGTGACCCCTTTCTGCTTCCGCCTCTAATACGAGCCCAGCGGAGGCGTTCCTTTTGAGGGGGGAGCGGCCCGGGGCGGCTGCGGCTCGAAGGGTCTCAATTGCCTTTGGGGCGAAGGTCGCTGAGGACTCTCGGGGGGCGTGAGTTCCTCCTTGATGAAGAGGATCGCCGCCGTGAGCATGAAGCCGATGAGGAAGATCATCTCGAGGATGAAGCGGACTTGTCCCGTTCCCCCGTCCACGGGCTGATTTTGACGGGGATCTTCCGGCAGATAGAGGATGTCGAGCGGAGCCCCTGGACACAGCTGGCCCGATGCCTTGCTGTGGCCCTCGCTTTCAATCCTTGAGCCATCCGGGAGGAAGAAGGCGTAGTGCACCACGTCGGGGCCCTCATCGTCTTTCGTGATGCCCAGCACGTCGCCTTGCGTGCGCAGCCCCTCCTGTCGGAGACGCTGGGTGAGTCCTCGCTTCCGGAGGAGGCTCACCATCATCGCGAGGGGAACGACCACGAAGCCCAGGATGACTGCGACCAGCACCGTTGGAGTCATGACGCCTTCATCTCGAGGATGTGCCCAGGACGCGGGCTTCGATGGGTGACACGGGGACTCCTCCCTGCGCCACGCTCCTGGCGCTCGTCGCCCTGTCTAAGGGGCCCGCGGGTGACGCGAAATGGCAATCCGCCGGGCGCCCCGCCGTAGGACCCCGGAGCAGGGGCGTGCCCTGGCATCGCGTCCCCTGAAACGCGATGCTGCCCGCCGTTGCTGGAGGTGTACACCGTGTCCCTGTTCGATGCCGTCAACGCGGGAGACCGCGCCGCCCTTGCCGCCCAGTTGGACGCGGGCGCCGACCCCAACCCCTTCGACGCCGACGGGCGCACCCCCCTGATGGCCGCCGCGCGCGTAGGCCGCGAGGACCTGGTGCGGCTGCTGCTGGAGGCGGGCGCGGACCCGTCCCTGCCCGACAACCTGGGGGAGACGCCCTTCGTCACCGCCGCCGCCTACGGCCACATCAAGGTGTGCGCGCTCCTGTCCTCCAAGGCCACCGACGACGAGAAGGACCTGGCCCGCACGCTCCTGGCCAACCAGGGCCTCACGGAGCTGCCCTCGCGCCCCTCCGAAATCGCCCCCGACGACTTCCGCCGCAAGCTCGCCTCCGCGAGCGCCTACGTCGTCGGCAAGCTGGGGGATGACGGCGCCACCAAGCGCCTGGAGCGCGTGCTGCGCTCGGAGAAGGGCTCCGACAAGGGCCGCAAGTAGCGCCCTCCGCGCTGAAAAGACCAAGGGCCCGGCCGCTCCCATTTCGGGGAGCCACCGGGCCCTCGTCACATCCAGAGGCCTGTTGCCGCTACTCCGGCTTGGCGCTCACCACGGGGCTGGGGGACACGGTGCCGCCCTTGTGCTGGGGCTCCAGCGCGTCGGCGACCAGCTCGGTGATGTCCTTGATCTGGATCTGCTCGCGGCCGGTGTCGTTCTTCGCGTCGTTGAGCATCGTGGAGCAGAAGGGGCAGGCCACCGCGACGATGCCGCTGCCGCCCTGCTCCTTGTAGTCACCCACCATGCCCGGCTTCTTCTTGTCCGCGGCGTCCGGGAAGGGCGTGGTCGGGTCCTCCGCGTGCTTGAGCGTGAGGGCCACTTCGTTGATGCGGTTGTGGTTGATGCGCGTGCCGATGTGCTCTTCCATCCACATCCGGCCGCCACCGGCGCCGCAGCAGAAGCCCTCGCGCTTGCTGCGCTGCATCTCCACCACCTCCAGGCCCGGGATGCTCTTGAGCACTTCACGGGGCGCGTCGTACACGCCGTTGTGCCGGCCCAGGTAGCAGGGGTCGTGGTAGGTCAGCTTGGTGCTGGTGTTCATCACCGACGAGAGCTTGATGCGCTTCTCGTTGAGCAGCTCGTTGATGAGCTGCGTGTGGTTGATGACGCGGTACTCGCCGCCGAACTCCGGGTACTCGTTCTTGATGGTGTTGAAGCAGTGCGGGCACTGGGTGATGACCGCCTTCACGCCCATGGAGTTCCAGGACTCGACGTTCGTCTTCGCCAGCGTCTGGTACAGGTACTCGTTGCCCATGCGGCGCGCGGAGTCGCCGTTGCACATCTCCTGCTTGGACAGCGTCGCGAACGACACGCCCGCCTCGCGGAGAATCTTCACCAGCGCGCGGCTGACCTTCTTCTGCTTGTCGTCGTAGCTGCCCGCGCAGCCCACGAAGAACAGGTACTCGTACGGGCCGCCGTCGTCACCCCAGGTGGGCAGCGCCAGGTCGGAGGCCCACTCGTCGCGCTGGTCCTGGCCGATGCCCCAGGGGTTGCCCTGGCGCTCCATGCCCTCGAACACGCGCTGGATTTCCGGTGGGAACTCCGCCTTCACCTGCACCTGGTAGCGGCGCATGTCGATGAGGCGCGGGACGTTCTCGATGAACACCGGGCACGCCTGCTCGCACCAGCCGCAGCTCGTGCACGCCCACACCGTCTCCGCCTTCAGCGCGCTGCCGATGATTTCCGGCAGGGGCTCCTTGATGCCGTTGGGGCCGTAGCCCTCCTCCACCCAGCGCTCGTTGTCCCAGAGCCAGTGCTTCAGGTCCTGGTTGACGGCCTTGTGCGTGAGCGGCTTGCCCGTGATGTACGTGGGACAGTGCGTCTGGCACCGGCCGCATTCGGTACAGGAGTACAGGTCCAGGCCGTTCTTCCAGGTGAGGTCCTTCACCGTGGCGGCGCCGAACTCCTCCTTCTCCAGGTTGGGCGTGGGCAGCTTTCCGGTGGAGTGCGTGCGCTGGAAGAAGACGTTGGGCAGGCCCGTGATGATGTGGAAGTGCTTGCCCAGCGGCAGGAAGTTCAGGAACGCCAGGATGATGGTCAGGTGGATGAAGAAGCCCGCCACGCCCAGCACGTGCGACACGGTGGGACCCAGCGGCATCATCAGCAGACCCGTCACGCTGGTGATGGGCTCCCACCACACCATCGCGGACGGCGTCGCCGGCACCTGCGTGGCGCCCACCGGAACCTGCGCGGCGGCGGCGTGCGCGGCCACCATGTGGCTGCCGCCGAACATGAACTCCGTCACCATCAAGCCCGCGATGAAGCCCAGGATGAGGTAGGCCTCCCACGACTGCGACATGCGGTCCGGCTTCACCTTCCAGCGCGTCCACACGAAGTACGCCACGCCCAGCAGCGCCAGCCCCGCCACCACGTCCTTCACCAGCAGGTACAGCTTGTACAGCAGCAGCAGCGGCGGCGCCGCGTCCCACGCCGGGTGGCTCAGGTCGGTGAGCACCTCCAGCGCGGTGGACGAAAAGCCCATCGCGAACATCATGATGGTGCGCAGCGCCAGCACCATGAAGGCCGCGTAGATGAAGATGTGGAACAGGCCCGGCGTGAACTCCTCCGGATCCACCATGCGCTTCTGCCCCAGCCCGAAGCGCACCAACTGCGCCACGCGATAGGGGATGTGGTCCAGCCGGTTCTCCTTCTTCATCGCGAGCAGCACGCCCGCGCGGCCGGACATCGTGATGATGAAGACGGAGAGAGCGCCTACCAGCAGCAGGCCTGTGATGATGGGACTCATGGAACCTCGGGACCTCTGGGGCCGCACGGCGTGGGGCGCCGGGTTGCCGCGTTGCGGCAATTCTTGAGTGTTCGTCAACCCTAACAGGGGTGATTCTCGAATCAAGCCTCGTGCAGAAAGGGCGTGTCCGGCAGGAGGCCTTCCTGGGTCGGGCCATGCCCCCGTGTCCGGTATCACAACAGCGCCTGGCCTGCTGGACGGCAGGCGGCCGGACGTGGGGCGCCCGACGCCAAAGAAACTTTGAGGACCCGAGGGCTTTACAAAGCCGGGGCGAACTCCCAACATGTTCGTAAATCGGTCAAGCAGTGCTTGTAAAGGGACCCGCATGGGGCGGGCCCGGTGACCGACGCAGGGCGTCCAAGGGGATGCGAGCCATCCAGGCCGTACACCCCGTGAACGGAGCGCCAAGGAGCCGGACATGAGCCACGACGACAGCACGTACCTGGATGAGGGGCGGGACTACCTTTACACGGGCGATGACGGTCAGGCCGTGGTGCCCCTGCAGCCCGTGGACGGCCAGCGCTGGGGCCACCTGGACGAAGAGGCCTGGGGCGGCTGGGACGTGGTGGAGTGAGCCGGGGCCCCCGCGGCCGGTGGACTGCGCGGGGGCATTCGTTTGGAAGTCGGGGAGCTTGCACTCCCGGGCGTTGATGCAGTGCGCTGGACGCGGCGCTCCCCTTCGTCTGGAAGGGTCGAGCCCCCGGGCCAGGGTTGGCGGGCCGACTTTCTTCGACCGCTCTGGAAGTAAATCCGTAAAGGGCTGAACGGTTCTGCGGAACCGTGGGTGACGCAGGACGTCCTGGGTCGCCGTGGGTGGGCCCTCGCGCGTTGATCGCCTCCGTTGCTTTCACGACCGGAAACCCGACATCCTGTCTGCCAGCGGCAGGACTTCCGGGACGGACGCGGGCCAGAGCCAGGGGCGTCCGGGGCCAGGGGGAGTCTTCGCGACGGATTCGCGGCAGGATGGCCCCATCCACCATGCGGGAGTGCGGATGAAGCAGACGGCCTGGGCAGTGGAGCGCGACGCGGAAGGCGGCCGCGAAGTGCTGCTGCTCGTGACGCTGGAGGCTGAAGCGGAGACGCCTCGGGCCCCGGTGGCGGTGAACCTGGTCATCGACCGCAGCGCGTCCATGCGGGGCGCGCCGCTGGCGGCGGCGGTGGAGGCGGCGCGCGCGTTGGTGGAGCGCGCGGGCCCCCGCGACTACGTGGGGCTGCTCACCTTCGACGCGGACGCGGAGCAGGTGCTGCCCGTGCGCGCGATGGACGCGGGCGCGAAGGCGGCCTTCCTGAAGACGCTGTCCCGCCTGGAGTCCGGCGAGGGCACCGCGCTGCACGAGGCCGTGGAGCGCGGCGCGGAGGCCGTGCGGCGCGTGCTGGTGCCGGGCGCCCGCCCGCAGCTCCTGATGCTCACCGACGGCGAGCCCTCCGTGGGCCCCACCGCGCTGGGCGAGTTCAAGGTGCTGGGCACGCGGGTGACGGACTCCGGCGTGGCGCTGCACGCGCTGGGGCTGGGCCGGCACTACCTGCCGGAAATCCTGGAGGCCCTCACGGGGCCGTCCGGCACGGGCTTCACGCACGTGGACGACGCGGAAGGGCTGCCGCTGGCGGTGGGCGCGCTGGGCGCGGAGCTGTTCGGCGAGGTGGTGTCGGACGCGCGCGTGTACGTGCTGCCCACCGGCTTCGCGGACCTGCGCTGCCGTCACCGCTACCCGTCACGGGTGGAAGGCGACGCGATGAGCGCGTCGCTGGGCGCGGTGTCCCACGCGTTCGCGCGCCGGGTCCTCTTCGCGGGCGTGCTGGAGAAGGGCGAGTGGAACCTCACCGTCACCGCCTCGTACAC
The DNA here is from genome assembly GCF_003612065.1 of Corallococcus sp. CA047B. NCBI lineage: Bacteria > Pseudomonadati > Myxococcota > Myxococcia > Myxococcales > Myxococcaceae > Corallococcus > Corallococcus sp. CA047B. The sequence goes on along the minus strand of NZ_RAWD01000304.1, from coordinate 2,322 downwards.
GGAGCACAACGACACCCGGCGGATGTCCGTGCCGGTGACGCGCCTGTTGCCGGACAGTGAAGAGGGCCGCTTCGTGCGCGCCGTGTCCGCGGAGCTGGAGCTGGTGTCCTTCGAGGCCGCCGCGTGGAAGGCCCTGTCCCGGCGGCAGCAGGAAGCGGCCGAGCGGGCGCTCGAGGGCGCGGACAAGGGGCTCTACAAGCTGGCCCGGCTGGGCGCGGCGGATGTCCCCGCGCAGCGGCACGTGGACCGGCTGGCGGACCTGCGCCGGGCGGTGGAGCGCCGGGCGGCCCAGCCGTCCGCGCTGGGGGTGCGCAGGGCCCAGTCGGAGGTGTCCCGCATCACCATGAGCCGCATCGGGCCGGCCCTGCCGGTGGCGGCCAACGGGGGCGCCCTCCCCGCGGGGAACGGCGCGGCCATCCTCCCCTGGAAGACGGACGAGAAGCCGTAACCTCCCGTCCCCTGGGGCGTACCTGAGTGCGACGGGACCCGAGGTGGGCTCCCGCCACGCCCGGCGTGCGGGTGTGCGGAATGCCCGGCTGCCTGGAAGGTTGATTGGACCCTCAGGGGACGCATCCCAGGTAGCACGGCGTTCCCAGGTGGATTAACGGGAGTCGCATGACGCATCCGTGGCGCAAGAAGTCTGGAAGCCGGCTCGGTGGGCTGGGCGCGGTGGCGATGTTGCTGCTGGGGGCCGTGGCGCAGGCCGCGCTGCCGGCCACCGCCGTGGGCAGCACCGCGCCCGACGAGGGCGACCCGCGTCTGGAAGGCGCGCTGCTGCTGGACGCCACCCAGGTGAAGGCGGGCGGCGACCTGCGCGTGGGCGTGCGCCTCAAGCTGGACCCGGACTGGCACGTCTACTGGAAGAACCCCGGGGACTCGGGGCTGGCCACGGAGGTGTCGTGGGATGCGCCGGGCGTCCAGGTGGGCGACCTGCGCTGGCCGTTCCCGCAGACCTTCCGCACGCCGGACGGCTTCATCACCACGCACGGCTACCACGACGAGGTGCTGCTGTTCGCCCCGGCGCACGTGTCCGAGTCCGCCACCGGCACGCTGACGGTGTCCACGGCGGTGGACGCGCTCGCGTGCAAGGTGCACTGCATCCCCGCGCAGCTGGTGCTGTCGCGCACGTTGCCGGTGGGCCCGGAGACGGTGACGGACGCGGAGTTCGCGCCGCTGTTCGACGCCGCGCAGGCCCAGGTGCCGGCGGCTCCGGGCGCGGAGGGCGCGCCGCGCGTGGCCCTGGCGCTGGAGGGCGCGACGCTCACCGCGGGCAAGCCCTTCACCGGCACGCTCACCGTGACGACGGCGGACGGCAAGCCGTTCGCGGGCAACGTGGAGGGTGACTTCTTCGTACCCGGCCGCATCGCGGGCGTGGATGTGGTGGCGCTGAAGCCCTCGGGCGCGGGCCGCTTCGCGCTGGAGGGCAAGGCGTCCCCGGTGGTGCCCAAGGGCGAGCCCCGGCTCACGGGCGCGCTGCGCCTGGGGACGCAGGCCACGGGCTTCACGGCGGTGGACGTGGACGCGCCGCTCGCGCCGGTGGTGGCGGACGGAGCGGTGGCGGCGGGCCCCGCGCCGTTGAAGCTGCCGTCGGTGAAGGACGCGGCGGGCAAGGTGGCGCCGGCGGTCGCGGCCAGTGCCCCGGTCGCGGCGGAGTCTCCGATGGGCTTGGGGCTCGCGCTGGTGTTCGCGTTCCTGGGCGGCGCGCTGCTCAACCTGATGCCGTGCGTGTTCCCGGTGCTGGCGCTCAAGGCGTACGGCTTCACGCGGATGGTGCAGGAGGAGAAGGGCAAGGTGGCGCCGCACGCGGCGGCGTACGCGGGCGGCATCCTGGCGACGATGATGCTGCTGGCGGGCGCGGTGCTGGCGGTGCGCGCGGGCGGCACGAGCGTGGGCTGGGGCTTCCAGTTCCAGGAGCCGCTGTTCGTCGCGGCGGTGAGCGCCATCCTGGTGGCGTTCGCGCTGAACCTCTTCGGGGTCTACACGCTGGGCGCGGACGGCACGGCGCTGGCGGGCAAGGTGGACCAGAGCCACGGCCTGATGCGCAGCGCGGGCGAGGGCGTCCTCGCGGTGGTGCTGGCCACGCCGTGTTCGGCGCCGCTGTTGGGCACGGCGGTGGGCTTCGCCTTCGCGGCGGGCGCGGCCACGGTGGTGGCGGTGTTCTTGGCGCTGGGGTTGGGGCTGGCGCTGCCCTTCTGCGTGCTGGTGCTGGTGCCGGGGCTGACGAAGCGGCTGCCGAAGCCGGGCATGTGGATGGAGCGCGGCAAGCAGTTCCTGGGCTTCGCGCTGCTCGGCACCACCGCGTGGCTGGTGTGGGTGATGGGC
>NZ_RAWD01000303.1:0-11490 GCF_003612065.1 Corallococcus sp. CA047B | reverse complement strand
CTCGAAGCCCGGGGGGACGGGCACGCCGGGGGGCGCGTGGATGCGCACGCGGTTCTTGCCCTCGAAGAGCACGGCCTGGGTGACGCGGTGGCCCTGCTGGAAGGTGTCCATGTCGGCCGGGGGGACGGTGCCCTCGTAGAGGGTGTCGTGCAGGGCGGCCTTCGCTTCACTGGGACTGGTGATGGCGACCACGCGGCCCTGGCGGATGACGGCGAAGCGCGGGCAGAGCATGGCCACGTCCTCCACGATGTGCGTGGACAGCAGCACCGTGCGCTCGTGGGCGATCTCCGCCAGCAGCCGGTAGAAGCGCTGGCGCTCTTCCGGGTCCAGGCCCGCGGTGGGCTCGTCCACGATGATGAGTTTGGGATTGCCTGCCAGGGCCTGGGCGATGCCCAACCGCTGCCGCATGCCGCCCGAGTACTCCTTCACCTTGCGCTTCGCCGCGAACGTGAGGTTCACGCGCTCCAGCAGTTGCGCGCACAGCGCCTTCAGGCCCTGGGGCGCGGTGACGCCCTTGAGCTCCAGCAGGTAGCGCAGCATGTCCTGGCCGGAGAGGTACGGGTAGAAGCCGAACTCCTGGGGCAGGTAGCCCAGGTGGGGGCGCAGGGCCTCCGGGTGGCGCACCAGGTCCAGGCCGTCCAGCGTCACCTCGCCGGAGGTGGGCTCCAGCAGGCCGGAGAGGATCTTCATCAGCGTGGACTTGCCCGCGCCGTTGGGGCCCAGCAGGCCGAACATCCCCCGGGGCACTTCCAGGTCCACGCCGCGAAGGGCCGTGACCGGCCCCGGGTACACCTTCACCAGATTGCGCAGGCTGAGCATGTGGCCCCATCTACGCCGAAGGAGGGGCTCTATTTCCACCCGCGTCCGAACGGGGCAGGCAGGCGACGCCCCGGGTGATTGAGCCATGAAAACAGGGCTGCCAGACTCGCGGGCCTCATGGCCTCTTCCCGGCGGTACCTGGATGTCCTCACCGGGCTGCGATTCCTCGCGGCCGCGCACATCGGCGCGTACCACGTGTACCACATGGTCTTCACCGGCACGGAGGCGCCGCCGGGGCTGCACGGGTTGCTCGACAGCGGCTACGTGAGCGTCGGGTTCTTCTTCGTGCTGTCGGGGTTCATCCTGGGCTACCACCACCTGGAGCGCCCGCCCGACACGCGCGAGGCACGCAAGGCGTTCTGGGTGGCCCGCTTCGCGCGCCTGTATCCCCTCTATGCGCTGGGGCTCGCGCTGGCCGCGCCCGCGTTCTTCAAGGGCCTGCACGCCGCGTGGGTGGAGGCGCCGGGGGAGCTGTGGCGGCTGGATGGGGCGCTCGTGCTCGCGCCGCTGTTGATGCAGAGCTGGGTGCCCTGGACGGCGCTCGCGTGGAACGGCGCGGGTTGGTCGCTGGCGGTGGAGGCGGCCTTCTACGCGGTGTTCCCCTTCCTCGCGGTGCGGCTGGGACAGACAGGGCCCCGGGCGCTCGCGGTGGGCGCGGTGGCGGCGTATGCGCTCGCGCTGGTGTTGCCGGTGCTGTACCTGCTGGTGGATCCGGACCACGGCCCGGCGTCGTCGTACCACTCCGGGCCGTGGATGCGGGCGCTGCGCTTCAACCCGCTGGCGCGGCTGCCGGAGTTCATCCTGGGCCTCCTCGCGGGCCGCTACTTCCTGCTGCGAGCGGACGCCGCGCCCCGCGCGCGGCCTGTCGTGTTGACGGCGCTGGGCGTGTTCATCCTCGCGGTGCTGATGGGGAGCGCGTCGCTGCCCTTCCCGCTGCTGCACAACGGCCTGCTGGCCCCGGTGTTCGCGGCGCTCTTCGTCTTGTTGCCCCGGAGCCAGGGACTCATGGCAAGCGTGCTCGCCTCACGCCCGCTCCGCTTCCTGGGAGAGGCGAGCTATTCGCTCTACATCCTGCACATGCCGCTGCTGTTCACGTGGAAGTCCGTGATGAAGCGCCTGGACGTTCCGTCCACGTCCGTGGGGGCGGTGGCGGTGCTGACGGTGGGCGTCGTGGTGCTGTGCGTGGCCGCCCACCAATGGGTGGAGAAGCCCGCGCGCAGGTGGATTCGCGCACGGTGGGCGGAGCGTGCCGCGCGGCGGGCGGAGGCAGGCATCCAGCCCCTGGCGTGAGCCGCGCATCACGGTGGGTGTTCCGTCACCTGCCCGTGCCCTGGCATTGAGGCGAAGCCCATCCATTACAGCGACACGGAATGATGCGGGCCTGCATGAATAATGGCAGACCCCTTCGCGTCGGCAGGTCGCTCGTCGCGGGGTGGAGGTAGGCGCCTCCTCGGTCCCAACCCACGCGCATCCCGGGGGTTCCCCCCCGGAACCAAGCCCACCCCTGCTGTCAATTCCAGGAACTCCTGATGCACGCGATGCGACCTTCGTCGTCTGTCTTGTTGTTGAGCCTCGTGCTCACCCTCGCGGCCTGCAAGGGCTCCGAAGAGGAACCGCTCCCCGTTCCGGATGTGCCCACCACCGCCCGGCTCGCGGGCAAGGTCACGCTCCAGGACGCGACCCGCGCCGAGGGCATCCTGGTCGCCTTGACGGGCACCGAGCTGCACGCCAGCACGGACGCGCAAGGCGCCTTCCTGCTGGAAGAAGTGCCGCCCGGCACCCATGAGCTCACCGCCTCCAAGCCGGGCTACTCGTCGCTGCGCCAGACAGTGGCGCTGAGCGCGGGCGACTCCGTGAGCCTGTCGCTCACCATGAAGGCCACCCGGGGACGGTTGAGCGGCCTCATCACGCTGGAAGGCGCCAGCAGCTCCGCCGGCATCGCGGTGTCCCTGACGGGCACGGACGTGGCCACCACCACCAGCGCCCAGGGACGCTTCACCCTGGAGGACCTTGCCCTGGGCACCTACGAGCTGGTCGCCGTGAAGGCCGGCTACACGGTCCTCCATCAGCCCGTGGAGGTGAAGGAGGGCATTTCCACCTCCTCGGCCCAGGTGCTGTCGCGGCTGCGCGGTCAGGTGGAGGGCCAGGTGCTGCTGGAGGGCGCCGCGTCCCCCCAGGGCATCCAGCTGTCCCTGACGGGCTGGACCGGGAAGGCCACCACGGATGCGCAGGGCCGCTTCGTCCTGGCCGGTGTCCCCACGGGCACCTACGAGTTCGTCGCCACCAAGGACCGCTACGTGGTCGCGCGCCAGACGGTGGAGGTGAAGGAGGGCGGCTCCACCACCGTCACGCTCACGCTGGCGCACAGCCGGGGCCGCGTGGAGGGCCAGGTGCGGCTGGATGACGCCACGGACTTCTCGGGCATCCAGGTGTCGCTCGCGGGCTGGAGCGAGACCACCACCACGAACGCGGAGGGCCGCTTCGTGCTGGAGGGGGTCTTCACGGGTACCTATCAGGTGGTGGCCACGAAGAACGGCTACTCCACCCCGTCTACCTCGGTGCTGGTGCAGGCGGATGCGACGGCGTCCGTTTCGATGACCCTGGAGCGGCGCTACGGCTCCATCCAGGGCCGCGTGACGCTGGAAGGCCGCACGAACCACGCGGGCGTGCGCATCGACCTCGTCGGGCGGACCGAATCCTTCACGACCACCTCCAACGGCAGCTTCCAGTTCAACCGCCTGCTGCCCGGGGACTACTCGCTCCAGGCGACCCTGAGCCCGTACGAGACCGTGAACCTGCCGGTGAAGGTGTCGCTGGATGAGTACCGCAACACCCACTTCACGATGAGCCTCCTCCGGGGCGACGTGACGGGCACCGTGCTCCTGGAGGAGGTCGCGGCCGGAAGCCTCGACGGCACCGAGGTGACGCTGGCGGGCACCTCCCTGCGCGCCACCACCCAGGCGGACGGCACCTTCACCCTCGCGGGCGTGCCGGTGGGGACGTACGAGGTGCGGGCCAGCCGGTCCACCCATGCGGAGCGACGCGCGTCGGTCACGGTCGTGGCGAACCAGTCCGTCTCCGTGTCCCTCCAACTGCCCCGGCTGCGCGGGCAGGTGGACGGGCAGGTCGTGCTCTCGGATGGCGGGGAGCTGTCGGGCATCACGGTGTTCCAGAGCGGCCTCGCCACGCCCATCACGCCGGATGCCCAGGGCCGCTTCGCGCTGGTGGGGCTGCCCACGGGGAGCTACGCGCTGAAGGCGCTCAAGGAAGGCTATGCGAAGGCCGAACAGTCGGTGACGGTGAGCGCGAACGCGACGACGAACGTGTCGCTGCGGCTCACCCGCCTGCCGCCGCCCACGTTCACGTCCATCCCCTCGCTCGCGGTGCAGGGCGGGTGGGTGACCCTGACCGGCACGAACCTGGGCGACGAGCCGGGCTCTTCCCAGGTGACGGTGAACGGAAGCGCTCCCGCGCAGGTCATCTCCTGGAGCCAGACGCGCGCCGTCGTGCGGATGCCCTACGAAGTGCCTCCGGGCGTCCAGCAGGTGGTGTTCAAGACGGGCGTGCCCCAGCAGACGTTCACGGCCCAGGTCCGGGTGGTGGCCCAGAAGACGCTGGCCCTTGGCGACGCATGGGGCCTGGGCGTCCTCCCGGACGGCACCCTCCAGCACCTCGCGGACAACAGCGTCTGGGGGAACTCGCCCGCGTCCTTGAACCAGGGGATCGTGAGCGTCGCCGCGGAGGACTACTACGGCATGGTGCTCAAGGAGAATGGAACGGTCGACTGGTGGGGCTACAACATCGACCACATCGGCGACGTTCCCAGGGGCCTGTCCGGAGTCGTCGCCATCACCACGGGCTACGGCTTCGCCGTGGCCCTCAAGAACGACGGCACCCTGGTCACGTGGGGGAGCGTCGACAGCCCCGCTTCGACTGCGCCTCCGGGCGTCACGGACGTCATCGCCATCTCCGCGGGCCGCAACCACGCCCTGGCGCTCCGGGCGGATGGCACCGTCGTCGCCTGGGGCAACAACAGCCATGGCGCGGCCACGGTCCCGCAGGGACTCACGGACGTGGTGGAGGTCTCCGCGGGCACCGTTTCGAGTGTCGCGCGCAAGGTGGATGGCAGCCTGGTGACCTGGGGCACCCTCTCACCGGAGCGGCCCCTCCCCCAGGGACTGACGGGGGTGCGGACCGTGGCCCTCAGTCGCCGCGACAACTACGGGCTGGCCGTGCTCTCGGATGAGAGTGTCATCGCCTGGGGAGAATCGACGACCAACCTGAACGGCAGCCGCAATGGCCTGCCGCCCCCCGTCCAGACGCAGGTGGTGGCCTTGGCCATGGGGTCGGGCCACGCGGATGCCGTGCTTCATCAGGATGGCACCCTCACCCTCTGGGGAGTCTCCTCGGACGGCATGAACACGCTGCCTCCCGGCAAGGTGCTGCGCGTCCCGGCGCGCTGAAACAGCTGCCCGGCGCGGGGCCCTGCTCCGCGCCGTGGCGGCGGCTCACGCGCTCCTGGCGCGCGCCTGCTGACGGGGGTGCGCGCCGCGCTTCACCGGGCCCAGCTGCGCGAGCACGCGGCCAATCTCCACCAGCTCCACGGGCTTGACGAGGTGCAGGTCGAAGCCCGCCTCCTCGCTGCGGGCCCGGTCCTCCGGCGCCCCGTAGCCCGTGAGCGCGATGAGGTGCGCGTCGGAGGCCGCGCGCTGGCGCAGCTCCTCCGCCACCTCGTAGCCGCTCAGCCCGGGCAGCCCGATGTCCAGGATGATGACGTCGTAGGAGCCCGGGGTCGCCAGACTGAGCGCCTCGTGGCCATCCGCGGCGACCACGACGGTGTGGCCCCACATCTGGAGCATCTCGCTCAGGCCCTCGCGCGCGTCGGGGTTGTCGTCGACCAGGAGGATGCGCCACTCGCCCTTCTGCGACTCGACGCGCTCCAGGTGCGTGTCGGGCCTCGCGGCGTCCGCCAGCAGGGGCAGCGTGACGGTGAAGGTGCTGCCCTGGCCCAGGCCTTCGCTGAACACCGACACCTGACCGCCGTGCTCCTCCACCAGGTGGCGCACCAGCGTCAGGCCAATGCCCAGCCCGCCCCGGCTGCGCGCGAGCCCGGTGTCCAGCTGCGCGAAGAGTTCGAAGATGCGCTCCTGTTCGCCCGGCGGGAGCCCGATGCCGGTGTCCTGCACGGACACGCGCACGCGGTGGTCCTTGCCCACGTGGGCGCCCACGGTGATGACGCTGCCCTCGGGGGAATACTTCGCGGCGTTGTCCAGCAGGTTGGTGAAGACCTGCTCCAGCCGCGTCCGGTCGCCGTCCACCCAAGAGGGCGCTTCGGGCAGCGCTTCCTCGAGGATGAGCAGCCGCTCCTCCATCACCGGCCGGGCGGCGGCGAGCGCGTGGCGCAGGACGGTGTTGAGATCCAACCGGTCGCGGCGCAGCGCGTACTTGCCCCGGGTGATGCGGCTGACGTCGAGCAGGTCGTCCACCAGGTGGCGCAGGTGCTCCACCTGCCGCTCGATGATGGAGCGGCGGCGCGAGTCGGCTTCGGACAGGCCGTTCGAGTCCTTCTGGCCGAGCATCTGCACCGCGAGGGCGATGGCGGCCAGGGGGTTGCGCAGCTCATGGCCGAGCATCGCCAGGAACTCGTCCTTCTTGCGGTCGGCTTCCTCCAGGCGCGCGGCGTTGGCCAGGGCCTCGCGCTCCACGCGTCGCAGGCGCAGCACGCTGTTGACGGTGGCGATGAGCTCCTCGGGGTCGAACGGCTGCGTCAGGTAGACGTCCGCGCCCGCGCGCAGGCCAATGACCTTCTTCTCCGCGGTGATGAACGTGGCGGAGGTGTGGATGACGGCGGTCTCCCGGGTGCGGGGGTCCGCCTTCAGCAGCCGGCACACCTCGTAGCCGCTCATGTCCGGCAGCTTCACGTCGAGCACGACGAGGTCGGGGCGTCCCTCCAGGGCGACCTTCAGGGCCTCGCCGCCAGTCATCGCCTCCAGCACGTGGTAGCCGGCCTGGCGCAGCGAGAAGGAGCCCAGGTAGAGACTGGCGGGCGTGTCGTTGACGTGAAGGATGGTAGCGGTGGCGGTGGCGATCACGAGCGACTTTCCCAGGGACGGTCCAACAGGTTTCTACCGTGCGTCTGGGAGTACGCGGGCCCGGACCGAGGGGATCCCGCCATCCTTTCGGGGGACCCGTGCGCGAGGATCCGGGAATTGTTGAGACCGCGACATGGGCCTGGCTGCCATGCAGGAGGGCAGCCGACCGAGCGTGTTTCAGTTCACATCCTCCGGTGAGCCTCCCTCCCGGAGTCCCTCGGGCCAGGGCCGCGTGGGGTCGTTCCAGACGGAATCCAACACGCCGGGGACACGCCAACGGATCCGTCCGTCACGGCTGATGGTCGTGGTGTGGCTTCAGGCCACCGGGCCCAGCAGCACTTGGACCCATCCCTTCAGACCCTGGATGACCGTGGCGAGCCGCCCCAGGCACGTCAGTCCTTGCTGGTAGTCACGAGCGCTCTGGAGGGGCGACATGGCGCAAGGGCGTCTGGGACGTTTCGGCGGAAGTGGGGTGCTGCTGCTGGCGCTGGTGGCGTGTACCCCGCATGGCACCGGTACGCTCCCGATGGGGCTCCAAGGTTACGCGCGCTATCAAAGCGCTTCGCCACCACTGTTTCCACGTGACGCCAGCAACTTCGCGGGCTCGGGCGGCACCGTGGGCGGGGAGGTGCTGGGCAGCTACCTCGCCTTCATCGAGGAACAGCGGGCCGCGCTGAAGAAACCCGCCGTGAAGCAGATGGAACGACAGGCGGGCCATGCCGCACTGAATGAACTGTTCATCTGGGCCCTCGCACGGACCGAGGAGCAGCTCGCGGAGGACTCACCGCTGGAGGTGTACCTGCGGCTGAAGGTCGAGCACTCGCAGCGGCAGCGCGAGGACAGCGTGCGCTCGACGCAGGTGGAGGCGAAGCTGGACGAATACCACCGCTGGGCGGATGCGCGCGGCCGGGCCCTGGCAGGGGCGCACTTCCGCAGGCTGGGCCAGGATGGCCTGCTCACCGAAAGCTCGCTGTACGAGGCGACGCAGCGGGCGCTGGTGGAGGCGGTGCTCGACTGGGCCTACGCGCACACGCTGGATCCGGACTTCGTGCGCAAGAGCCCCAGTGAAGTGGCGCTCTACCTGCTGGCGCGCGACAGCCTGCTGGCCTCGGCGGTGGAAGCAGGCCGCATTGCGCCGCCGACGTGGGACCCGCGCCGGGAGCCTCCAGCCATTCCTCCGGAGGAGCTCGTGCTGGAGATGGCGGTGGGCCTGCTGCCCGTCGCCGGAGAAGTGGCGGATGTGACGGGTGTGGTGCTGGGAGTCAGCATCCTGGGACACCCGCTGACGGACGGCGAGCGGTTGCTGTGCGCGGTGAGCGTGGCGCTGCCGGTGGTGTCGGGTCGCCTGTTGTCGGAAGGCGCGCAGGGCGTGGAGCGGGTGGCGCTGTTGACGGGTCGGAGCCTGCGCGAGGTGCAGGTGTTGCAGCGGGTGGTGCAGCACCTGTCCCCCCAGGATGCGCAGGAGATCCGCCGGGTGCTGCGCGCGGCGGCACGCGGTGATGCGGTGTCAGCGGAGGACGTGGCGAAGCTGCAAGCCGTGGCGAAGCGGCTGGAATCCCCGCTGGCCGAGGCGGGCCGTGTGCTCGGGCAGGGCAAGCGCGTGGCCCTGGTGGGTTCGCGGGTGACTGCGGAAGGCACGCGACTGTTGCCGGGCAGCGCGGAGCATCTGGCGCAGGCCTGGGTGGACTACCAGTTTCGTCACCCGTCGAAGTACCCCCGCATCCAGTACGCGGTGGATCCGGAGTGGGAGCGGCTCTACCAGACGGTCATCAAGAACAAGGGCGTGGGCAGCGAGTTCGAGCAGGCCGTGCTCCAGAGCAGGAACTACCCGAAGAACACGAGCCTGGTGTTGCCGCCACCGGGGAGCAAGGCCCAGGGCTTCGTCCCGGATTCCGTGAGGGGAAACCCTGGTGAGCTTGTCTGGGGCAGTCCCTACAACTTCGTCGAGGTGAAGGGCCGTGCGGAGTTGTCGCTCACGGGCAACCTGAAAGCCATGATTGACTATGTCCGCGACCAAGGGGGTTCCATCGAACTCTGGGTCCGCTCAGCCAGGCACCCATCGGGAGCAACCCGCCTCTCGAACCCGCTGAATGATCAACTGCGGGATCTCGGTCGGCTGGGAAGAGCCAGCATCAAGCCCTTTCCGTGAGGAAACGTCATGGCCACGCGGTCCCTGAAGACGAAGTTTCACCTGCCTCCCGGCGCTCCGAGCACGAACACCGTCCGCGAGCTGCTCCAGCGGTTCTTCTCCGAAAATCAATGGTTCCAGCCCAGGCGCTTCGGACGGTCCGGCATGAATCAACGGATAGAACCCGGTGCCTTCGACCCGGGCGCCCTCGCGGCCTCCTATGGTGAGTTCAAGGCGATCTCCATCGGTGCGAAGACCGATCGCGACTTCCTCATGCTGCTCCCAAGCCGGGATGCGAAATACCCCTACGTTGGCAGCCTCATCTGGACCACCTCGGTCGTAGAGGCCAGGAAGCCCGGCTGGCGCGACAACCACCTGCGCCAGATTGTGGAAGTCATGCACCTGCTCGGCGCGCCGCTCGCCCAGTCAGGGCTCTACGACGACTTCGACCGGAAGACCCACCGACTCGTGCCGAACGAAGATGGCTTCGGCTCCACGGAGATCTTCAATGTGCGCGACTACAGCGAGGGCCTCGATGGCCTCTTCTGGCGCAACATCTTCGGCGCCCCCTTCGTGAAGCTCTTCGGTCCGCGCCTGGATGCGATTCCCGCCGGACAGCGGCGGACACTCGAAGGGGGCCTCGTCCTCGTCCAGCCCTACGAACTGCCCACCCAGGGAATGACCTCTGAAGGGGACGCCGCCGAGGCCCAGCTCATCACCACGCTGGGCCCCGCGTCATTCTACGACCACCGGGAGAACGCCATGCCCCTGCGCGTGCCCGACGTGTCTTCACTTCCCCACGCCTCCTGACCTTCCGGACGCGCGCTCAGTGCCCGGAGTGCACGCTGACGGTGCGCCCGTTGAGCGGCTGCAGGGGGCGGTTGTTGGGGTTGAGGTGCGGCAGTCGCTCGATGGCGGCGATCTGCGCGTCGGACAGCTCGATGGGGTTCTTCATCACGTACCACTGCAACCCCTGCGTGCACGGCGGCGTGGTGAGCGAACCCGCGTACTGGAAGAACGCCTTGTCGTGCGGCAGCAGCGCGCTTGCGTTGATGAGCGCCCCCACCGGCGAACTCTGCTCCCCCGCGTGCCGGGGCAGGTGCCGGAAGGCCGTGAACAGCGCCGCGTTCAGCGCGCCCTCCTGGATGAGCACGCCCACGACCAGCGCGGGCGTTCCGTTCGCGTCCGTGTGCACCAGGTGCATCTCCAGCGGGTACTCCACGCCGTCCTTCGTGTGCTCGCTGGGCGTGTGGAAGTGGAACTGCGCCAGCTTGTACTCGTTGGCGCCCACCCGGACCGTGCTGCCGGTGTCGTAGTTGAACTGCACCGTGTGGCCCGTGTTCACCATCCGCACGTGGCTCGTGGCGTAGTGGAAGCTGGGGACCGCCTGCTGCGGATGCGCGGCACCCGCCGTCACCAGCGCGATGGGCGACTGCATCACCCCCTGCCCACAGAGCGCGTCGCCCGGGAGCTCCGCCCAGTGCTCCGGGCTCAGGGTCTGGTCGTAGCCCCAGTGCACTTCGTCTTCAGCGAAGGCACTCGAAGCCAGCAACAGGGAGGACAGCAACGCGCCCTTCAGGGCGCGCACGGAGACGGTGCGGGAGAGCAACATGGGGTGGGGTCCTTGGACGCAGGCGTCAATCACAGGCAGGACATCCCTGGCTCAAACCCAGGGATGCCTCGATGCGCCTTGTGCCCCAGAAATCCCCTGAGATACAAATTTCAAAATATTTCTAATCAGACAGGTTGTGTCACGGCGTTGTCACCTCGTGGACCTCAACGCCAGACATCCGTCTCACGGCTCGGTCCACACCGCCAATTCGTTACCCGTGGGGTCCGCGAAGTGGAAGCGCTTGCCTCCGGGGAACGAGAACGTGTCCTTCACGATGCGCCCTCCCGCCGCGAGCACCTTCGCGTGCGTCGCTTCCAGGTCCTTGGAATACAGGACGACGAGCATGCCCCCCTTGCCCACCGGCAGCGACGCGTCGAAGCCGCCATTCAGCCGGCCGTCCTTGAAGCTCGTGTAGGCCGGGCCGTAGTCCTCGAAGCTCCAGCCGAAGACGTCGCCGTAGAAGCGCTTCGCCTCCCCGGTGTCCCGGGCGGGGAACTCGATGTAGTCGATGCGGTGGTGCTGCTCGGCCTGCTGCGATGAGGGAGTCGTGGACATGGGGAGGCCTCTCTTCCTGAAAGGGAACGCCCCTACGTTACGCACCCGCCGCGTCCGGCGATTGTACGAATCCGACTTCCGCCCGCTCCCGCGCGTAGGCCCCCGGCGTCAGCCCCGCCAGCGCCCGGAATTCCCGCACCTGGTGCGCCTGGTCGTAGTACCCCGCCGCCAGCGCCCATTCCGCGCCCTCCACCGCGCGCGGCCCCTGGAGCAGCGACAGCGCGTGCTGGAGCCGCTCGATGCGGCACAGCACCTTGGGCGACAGGCCCACCGCCGCCAGGAAC